>JALWBK010000119.1:1821-3263 GCA_027037155.1 bacterium
GGGGTAGCTCGTGGTCGTCAACAAGCCCTCCGTGAGGGAGCTGATACTGAAGTACATGGGGATGCTGGATGGAGCTTGAGGCCGCGGTCTGGATAGCCATCTCACTCATAATTCTCTACCTCGTCTGGGAGACGGTTAGTCCAATCCTCTCACCCATCATCATAGCCATCACGATAGTCTACATCGTCTACCCACTTCATGAGAGATGGTCCAAGCGCCTCGGGAACAGGGGCTCGGCGTTTCTCCTGACGGGAATTCTAACGGTGCTGACGTTCCTCTTCATCATAGGCTTCGCCCTCTGGATGAACGACATAAAGCACTCCATAACCTACTACCTGAACGCCTTCTTCCAGTGGCTCCTGAGCTTTGAACTCCCCCAGTCAACGTACGAGCTGCTCCAGAAGCTTCTGGAGGACCTGGGGAGGAGGATAGACGAATACGTCCTTGGCTACACCTACTCAATCCCCAAGCTCACCCTTCAGGCCATCGTCATGCTGTTCGTCTTCTACGGCGTGCTCGTGAATGCAAAGAGCATAAAGGTGGAGGTGTACTCCCTCCTCCCCGGAGAGAACCGGGAGTTGGCCATAAAGCTCCTTAACAGCGCCGCCAACGCGCTCCACAACCTCCTGCGCGGATGGCTCACCTTCAGCGTGGTGAAGGGCATATTCATGGCCCTCGCCTTCTACTTCTTCGGGTTGGCAAATGCGGGGGGCGCGATAGCCGCGGGCCTCTTCACGGTCCTCCTGGAGCTCCTCCCGTTTCTCGGCGGCTGGATAATGTGGCTGGCCGGATCGGTCTACCTCTTCAAGAGCCACATGGTTGGAAGGGCGATCCTCCTGGTCCTCTACGGAATAGCCTTCGTATCTCCCGGCCCGGACCTTGTGGTGAAACCTAGACTCGGGATAGAGAGGAAAGTCGGGGTCAACGCCCTGATAAGCCTGGTGGGAATATTCGGCGGGCTGATTGCCTTCGGCCTCGTCGGCATCATAATAGGGCCCGTCTCACTGTCCCTCCTCGAGACCCTCCTCGAGGAATGGAAGAGGACGAGGACTACGGGGAGTAGCGCCCGATAAATGCCGCAACCCGAATTGCATCGATGGTCTCCCGGACGTCGTGGGTTCTGATTATTCGCGCACCCTTCAAAACGGCTATTGCCGTGGCCGAAAGGCTCCCCGAAAGCCTCTCCTCTGGATTTTCCCTCCCGGTTATGGCCCCTATGAAGGATTTCCTTGAGAGGCCGATCAGGATCGGCTTTCCAAAGGACTTGAGGACGTTCAGATTCACTATGACCTTCGAGTCCCACTCGTACCATGGAGGCCAATCCGGGCGGAGAAATCCGATGGCAGGGTCAAGGGCGATGTCCTTGATGCCGTGCTCCCTCGCTATCACAAGGCTTTCCTCGAGAAAGTCCATAACTGTGTGAAGGGGATCGCTCAGGCTTC
>JALWBK010000120.1:0-6584 GCA_027037155.1 bacterium
CCTCAACAAGTGGTGGAAGTTTGAAAGGTTTGTACTGGATGCGAACTTGGTGATTACCGACATAGTAAGGGATTACACCTACTATCCCGAGAGTGAGAATCAGTGGCGCCACTTCTACGAGTCCTATGAGATGATGAAGCACTTTGATCTGCCGTTGCCCGATGTGGACTGGTACAGGTCCTCTTTCGTGAGGTTTGAGGCAGTGGATGATATAAAGGTCCCAGAGGTTAAAAGACCAAAGGATCTTAACGAGCTTTACTTTGACGAGGAGTCCTGGGCTACACCAGAGCCTAAGGAGGATAGATAAAAGGGCAGCCAAATATCGGCTGCCCTTTCTTTTTAAGAGGGTATAGTTACCTTGACGTCTTTTAGGTATTCCTCGCTGTTGGTGAGAGCCTCAAGGTGCTTCAGCCAGTTCCAGTGGGCGGTGACCTGCTCTTGTATCTCCTGGATGATTTCAGGCTTCAGATGCCTGAACCTTCTCTGGGTCTTTAGATACTCCTCAACGGGCTTCAGCCCCTTGGGAGGCTCATAGGATATGCGCCATACCTTGCCCTCATAGACCTCGTACAGCGGGAAGATACCTGTTTCTACAGCAAGCCTTCCTATTTCAATGGCCTTGCTGGGAGGATTGCCCCATCCCGTGGGGCAGACGGAGAACATGTGAATGTACGATGCTCCAAGACTGAGAGCCTTTCTCACCTTGTCCATTAGATCCAGAGGATAGCTGGGGCAGGCAGTGGCAACGTATGGCACCTCGTGGGCTGCAGCTATGGCGGCCACATTCTTCTTCCAGTAGCCCTGTCCAAACTTCACCTTACCAGCAGGGGTAGTGGTGGTATGGGCTCCGTAGGGGGTTGCCGATGAGCCCTGTACGCCGGTGTTCATGTAGGCCTCGTTGTCGTAGCAAACGTAAAGCACGTTGTGGCGCCTTGCCAGCATTCCGGAGAGGGCCTGAAGTCCAATATCTGCCGTTCCACCATCTCCTGCCAGTGCTATGATATTGATCTTCTTGTTGGGATCTATCCTTCCTTTGCGCTGTAACACCTTGATGGCGGCCTCTATACCGGATGCCACCGCTGCAGCATTTTCAAAGGCAACGTGGATCCAGGGCACCGCCCATGAGGTATAGGGAAACGGCGAGGAGATGATCTCCATACAGCCTGTAGCACTTACCACGATAGTATTCTTACCAGCCGCTTTTAAAATATACCTTATACCAAGGGCGGGAGCGCAACCCTGGCACGCCCTGTGGCCTCTTGTGAAGTACTCCTCTTTGGGAGCGTTTTTGTAAACAAGCGCCTTTACAAATTTGCTCATATCCCTCTTCATTCCCTCAACCCCACTATAACGACTTTGTCTGGTTCTTTATCTTCCCTAAGGCATTCTTCTCCAAGCTCAAACATCCTGACATACTCGTCAAACTTGATATCCCTTCCACCAAGGCCTGCTGTACAGCCTACCACCATGGGTCTGTCCTTCTCATGGTACAGGGCACTTCTCACCTCGCTCATGACTATACCTAACTGCCCTCCGAAGGAGATAGCCCTATCTAAAACCACTGCACACTTTACGCTGGTTCCACAAAGCACCTTTTTGAGATCTTCAAAGGGGAAGGGTCTCCACAGGCGAATCTCCACCACTCCCCACTTCTTTCCTCTCTTGCGCATCTCGTCAACCACCACCTGGGCAGCCTCAGTGACCGATCCTTGGGTGATGAGGACGATCTCCGCATCCTCTGCCTTATAGGTTTCAACGGCTTGGTACCTTCTGCCGAATCTCTCTTCAAACTCCTTCCACACGGCGTCTATGTACTTTCTGGAGTTTCTTATAGCCTCTTCCTGCTGCTTCTTCACCTCTGTGTAGATCTCGGGAAGTCCAACGGGTCCCATGGTGACGGGATTATCCGGATCAAGCTTAAACTTGGGTTCGTACGGAGGGATGAAGTCCTTTACCTCATCCTTGTCAAACATCCAGATAGGCTCAATGACGTGGGTGAGCAGGAATCCGTCAAAGTTGATCATAACAGGCAGAAGCACATCAGGATGCTCACCTATCTTGAAGGCCATGAAGGTGAGATCGTACGCTTCCTGGCCGTTGTTGGCGAATATGGAGATCCAACCTGTGTCCCTCTCGTTCATGACGTCTGAGTGATCGTTCCAAATGTTGATGGGAGCCGAAAGAGCCCTGTTGGCAAGAGCCATCACTACAGGAGCCCTCATGCTGCTGGTGATGTAAACAATTTCGTTCATGAGAGCCAGCCCCTGAGAACTTGTGGAGGTGAAGGCCCTTGCTCCAGTAAGGGATGCTCCAAGGGCTGCACTCATGGCGGTGTGCTCTGACTCTACGGTTATGAATTCCGCATTCAACTCCCCATCGGCCACTAACTCGGCTAAGTGTTCTACTATGTGGGTCTGTGGTGTGATGGGGTATGCGGACACCACTTCCACTTCTGCCAAAGCAGCGGCTTCCGCTATGGCAATGGCAACCTCTACTCCTACCCTCTTCATAGCTATACCTCTTCCTCTACCATTGTTATACACTGTCTCGGGCATTCATTGGCACATATACCACAGCCTTTGCAGTAGTCCCTGTTTACTTCAAAGTTTCCATCTTCCCTTACCTCAAAGGCATAATCGGGACAGAAGGACCAGCACACTCCACATTTGATACACTTTTCATAGTCAATGACGGGGTAGTGTGTCTTCCAGTCACCGGTTTTGTACTCAACACTGTTTCCCGGCTCAGAGATTATAAGGGCTATGTTTATCTCCTTCCACGTTGGCAACCTACCCATCTACTACCGCCTCCTCAAAAGCTCTTCTAAAAGCTTTAATCTCTTTGTCTTTAATCTTGGGGAATCTCTCTGCTATCTCTTTCTCAACGTCTTCTATCTTTGCGAGGTCATTCCTCACCTTGAGCAGCGCCCCTAACATGACAACGTTGGTGATGGGTACTCCTAACTCCTCCAGGGCAATGTCTGTGGCATTCACTACACAAAGTTTTCCCTGCCAGCCCACCTTTTCCCTTGCCTCTTTGATGTCCCAGCGACTGTTGAGAACAAGGATTCCGTTTTCCTTAAGCCCTTCCAACACAGGGATGGTACGCAAAAGTGTTGGATCAAGCACCACCACTATGTCTGGCTCGTAGATACCAATCCTTACTTTGATGGGCTCATCAGAGATACGGGTGAAGGCTTGGACAGGGGCGCCTCTTCTCTCTGCTCCAAAGGAGGGAAAAGCCTGAGCGTATTTGCCTTCAGCAATGGCGGCCTTGGCAAGGAGTTCGGCGGATGTCACCGCTCCCTGACCACCTCTTCCGTGAAACCTAATCTCAACCATGCACACCACCTCTGATCTTTAGATTAATGAAAAATTCTCAAGGGCTAAACTACACCATTCTATGAATACAATCAATGATGGACAGCGCTTTTTTTGCAAAACGTAGTTATGCTGTATTTTATAGTGGGGGCTTTGAGCTTGATTTTCTTTTGTTAGTGTAGGATATTAGCACAAACTGGATTGTGTCTGGAGGCCGTTTATGGGGGATCTTCGCCCTGAGATAAAGGTTGGGCTTTTTGTCTTTGCAGGTATCTTGATCTTGACCTACCTGACCCTCACCTTTGGCAACATCCACATAGGAAAGGAGAGAGGCTACAGGATTACCGTTTACTTTGATAGTGTGTCGGGACTGGAGAAGAAGGCGCTGGTTAAGATTGCCGGTGTGGATGTGGGATGGGTGGAGGATATAAAGCTGAAGGGCACCAAGGCAGAGGTGGTGCTCTGGATAAGGGAGGGGGTTAAGATCCCCAAGGATGCCACGGCTGTTATAAGGACCATGGGTCTTATGGGTGAAAAATACATAGAGATCGTTGGAGGAACGGGAGCTAAAGGCTACGTGGCTGCCGGCGGGACTTTAGGTGAGGGGGTCTCTCCTGCTGATGTGGATTATTTGGTGGCTCAGCTTTCCGATGTGGCAAAGGACTTGAAGGCGGTAACGAGGAGTTTGAGAAACAGCATAGGAACCGAGGAGGGTGAAAGGGACATAAGAGAAACCCTTGCGAACTTGAGGGAGCTCACCTCCAACCTTGCAAAGATGGCTGCCAACAATCGCTACAAGATAGATGCCATAATTGAAAATACGGAAAAGCTTACCAGGGCCCTGAATCAGCTTATCCAGGAGAATAGGAAAAGCATAGGCGTAACCGTTGCCAACCTTGAGAGGTTTTCAGAGAAGCTTCCCGCCATAGCCGAAAACTTGGAGAAGATATCTTCCACCCTTGCCGATGTGAACACCAGAAAGAACCTCCAGGAGACCATAGCGGAACTGAGGAAGGCCTCTGCCAACATAAGCACGATTACCTCGGATATAGCCCAAGGCAAGGGCACCATAGGAAAGCTTGTTAAAGAGGATAAGGTGTATCAGGATCTTAAAGAGACGTTGGATACCCTGAAAGAGGGGGCGGACAGGGTCAAAAGAACCAAGCTGACCCTTGAGTTTAAGGGAGACTATATGTTTAGGGATTTAGACGATAAGTACTCTTACTCCAGCGAACCCAGCAACTCTTACGGCTACTTTACCGTTAGAATCCAGCCGAGGGAAGATAGATTCTACGTTTTGGGTATCACTTCTGATCCCCGAGGGGACTATGACGAGGAGAATAAGTATTACTATGTGGATGGCAAAAGGCATAAGATCAGAAAGGTAAAATACGAGAGGGATGTGAAGTTTACCCTGCAGTACGGAATCGGTCTGTTCCCCGATCTTGATGTGAGGGTGGGGCTCAAGGATTCCACTGCCGGTGTTGGCTTTGACTACAAGTTCTTCCAGGATGACACCTTGGTAGCTTCCTTTGATGTGTGGGACTTTTCTGGAGAGTACAGCGATCACGGGGAGCCCAGGGCCAGGGTGGGGCTGCAGTATAAGATATGGAAGCCCTTCTTTGTGGAAGTGGGATGGGATGACATTTTCAACTCCAAGTTCTCCTCGTTCTTTGTGGGTGCTGGTATGAGGGTTACCGACGAGGATCTGAAGTACCTCCTGTTTGGCGGAGGGGGTGTGCCGGTTAAGAAGTAATGGCAAAGAGAGAAGGCTATGTTTGTAGCTCTTGTGGGTATGAGTCTGCCAAATGGCTGGGTAGATGTCCCTCCTGTGGGCAGTGGGGAAGTTTCAAGGAGAAGGTTCCTTCCACTTCAGCGCCATCTTTAAAGAAAGCCACTCCTATTAGGCTTGAGGATGTTGATTTAGTAAGTGTGCCAAGGATACGCGTGAGCTCCTCTCAGCTTTCCGCCCTCTTTGGAGGAGGACTTGCCAAGGCATCTGTTATGCTTCTTGCTGGGGAGCCTGGGGTGGGCAAGTCAACCTTCTTGCTGCAGCTTCCCGCTTTTTTGGATGAGCCAGTTAAGGTGCTGTATGCCAGTGGTGAAGAGACGGAGTTTCAGGTGGCAGATAGAGCCCGCCGTCTTGGAGTGGAGGGGGTGTGGTTTGTGGCAACGAGGGACTTAGAAGAGGTGCTTCAGACTGCGGAAGGTTTGGGGATAGAGCTTCTTATACTGGATTCGGTTCAGACCTTTTGGGTCTCTAAGGAGCTTGGGGTGGTGGGTGGAGTGGCTCAGGTGAAGGCCGTGTGCGAAAGAGTGGTGGAGTGGGCTAAGGATAAGGGCGTTACCGTAGTGATGGTGGGCCATGTTACCAAAACTGGTGTCGTGGCTGGTCCTAAGTTTTTGGAGCACATGGTGGATGTGGTGGTTTACATGGAGGGTGATAGACGCTCGCCTTTGAGGCTGATCCGCTGTGTCAAAAACAGATTCGGGCCCACAGACAACGTGGTGCTGTTTGAGATGGGTGCCACAGGACTCACCGAGGTGGAGAATCCTTCCTCCTTTTTCGTTCAGGAGGAGGTATTGGGAAAGTCTGGAACGGTACTTTCTGTGATGGTGGAAGGGTTGAGGGCCTTTGTGATGGAGGTGCAGGCTCTTGTGGCTCCTGCGGTGCATCCTGCTGCGGCCAGAAGGATAGCTTCCATGTACGATGTCAAGAGGCTGTACTTTCTGCTCGCCGTTCTTGAGAAGCATTTGGAGGTTCATCTTTCCGGTGTGGATGTCTATCTCAATGTGCCGGGAGGCATCTTTGTGAAAGACACTGGCATGGATCTTGCGGTGGCATTGGCCATCTACTCAAGTTTTGTCAACAAAAAGGTGGATGAAAGGGTGGTTGCCGTAGGGGAGGTGGGGCTTGCCGGGGAGGTGAGGTGGGTGAGGGATATGGACTTGAGATTAAAGGAGGCAAAAAGCTTTGGTGCTAAAAGGGTTTTGATTCCCAAGGCGTTTAAGGGTAAAATAGCTAAGATAGAAGGGTTAGAGGTGTTGCCAGTAGGTAGCGTAGAAGAGGCGGTGGAGGTGTTGTTTTAATGGGTGAGGAGTCGCGTTATAAGGTGGGAGAGAAGGTGGTGTATCCTGCCCAAGGAGTCGGAATCATTGAGTCCATAGATCACTGGGAGATGGACGGGAAAGAGCTTGAGCTTATCACCATTAGGATCCTTGAGACCGATGCTATCATAAGGGTTCCTGTGGAGAAGGCGGATA
>JALWBK010000120.1:6594-10536 GCA_027037155.1 bacterium
GCAAGAAGGTGAGCTGGACGGTTAAGCATAGAAACTATTTAGACAAGGTGAAAAGCGGAGATGTTAAGGTAGTGGCGGAGGTTTATAGGGATCTCATGTTGTTGAAGAGGCAGAAGGAGCTCTCCTTTGGGGAAAGGAGGATTTTAGAGTCTGCCCATCAGTTTCTTGCTTCGGAGATAAGCGAGGCCAAGGGGATCTCCATGAAGGAGGCCGAAAGGATTTTAGAAAGCTTCTTTGAGGATGAGGAAAGATCCGATGAGGATTAGTTGGGTTCAGGGCGCCATAGTCTTATGTGGTATGCTCTTTGGCGCTTTGGCGGGCAGGTACTACAGTGGTACTTATGGCGCCGTATTGGGCGTTTTTGTGGGCTTTATCGCCTCAGTGCTTGTGATCTATGTGATTCGGAAGGTTATTCAGTTCAAGCTGAAGGATCTTATAGGTACCGCTGCGGGTATAGCTTCGGGTGTGCTTCTGTCAACCTTTGCCTACTCCTTCCTTCCTGTTTCCTTCCCCACTCCTGCCATAGAGTTTATGTTCAGGCTCTTTCTGGCCCTCGTTTTTGGTTATTTAGGTGGGCTTGTTGGTGCGAAAATAGCCGAGTCCATTTCCGCTCCGTCCCGCTCGCCCTTCAGGAGCTCCCGTAATCTCAAAATCTTGGATACCAGCGCCATAATAGACGGGCGCATTGCCGATGTGTGTGAAACGGGCTTTTTGGAGTACACCTTTCTCGTTCCGAGCTTTGTGTTAAGAGAACTTCAGCACATAGCCGATTCCACCGATCCGCTAATCCGCAACAGGGGAAGAAGGGGCTTTGAGGTGCTAAAGAGGCTCAAGGAGAGCAAGTATGTGAGGGTGAGGATAGAGGATGTGGATATCCCTGAGGCGAAGGAGGTGGACGAGAAGCTCATTCAGCTTGCCAAAAAGTATAGATCTAAAATCGTTACCACCGACTACAATCTCAATCAGGTGGCAAGGCTTCAGGGTGTGGAAGTGCTGAATATAAACGATTTGGCCAAGGCTCTAAGGCCCGTGGTGCTTCCTGGAGAGCATCTTGAGGTCTTTCTTATCAAGAAGGGTAAGGAAGCGGGGCAGGGAGTGGGATACTTGGAAGATGGTACCATGGTGGTTGTGGAGGATGGCCGTTCCTACATTGGCAGTAAGGTGAGAATATTGGTTACAAGCCTCTTGCAGTCTCCCACCGGTAGGATCATCTTTGGCAGGGTTGAAGAGGTGGTTAAGGAAAAGAAGCCGGAGAGTGCGGAGAGGGAGGAAAAAAGGGGCAGTTGATAGATGTTATCATAGTGGCGGGGGGCAAAGGTAGAAGGTTTGGTGCTAAGAAGCAGTGGGCGCCTCTTAAGGGAAAACCTGTAGTTGCGTATTCTCTTGAGACCTTTGATGCTCATCCCCTTGTTAACTCTATCCTTTTGGGGGTTCCCGATGAAGATATCGTCCTGGGAAAGGAAGCATTGGAAAATTATGCTCCTACCAAGGGCAGAGGAGTTTTCGTTGGGGGTGACGAGAGATACGAGACCGTAAAAAACGGGCTCAGTTTGGTGGATGCGGACTTTGTTGCCATCCATGATGCCGTAAGACCTTTTGTGTCAGCTTCTCTTCTTGATAGGCTTTTTAGCGCCCTTGAGGGTACCCACTTTTGGGGAGTAATACCTGTTGTTGATATAAACGATACGGTCAAGGTGGTGGAGCAAGAGGTTGTAAGAAGCACACTGGATAGAAGTATTCTGAAGCTTGTGCAGACCCCACAGCTTTTTAAAACAAAGAAGCTAAAATTTGCCTATGAATCCCTTGAGGACTTTACGGGTATTACCGATGATTCTTCTGTGGTGGAGCGGGTGGGAGGAGAGGTGGTGGCTGTGGAAGGGGATCTTGACAACTTCAAGATTACCCGAAAGGAAGATCTAAAGAGGGCTGCTAAGATGCTTTACTCCTTTAGAGTGGGCTTTGGATACGACATACATAGGGTGGGAGAGGGAGAGGTGCTCTACCTTGGTGGGGTGCCGATAGAGGCGGGTTTTTCGCTTGTTGGGCACTCCGATGCCGATGTGCTCATTCACGCTTTGGTTGACGCCATAGTAGGGGCTTTGGGTGAGGGGGATATCGGCGAATGGTTTCCCGATAACGATGAGAGGTTCAAGGGAGCTTCAAGCGTTTATTTCTTAAGCCGGGTAGTTGAGAGGCTTAGGGATTTGGGCTATGAATTGCTCTCGGCAGATGTTACCGTGGTGGCGCAAAGGCCAAGGCTTTCCCCCTACAAGGGGCGTATCAGAGAGAGTCTTGCAGCTATCCTCAGTGTTTCTAAGGAACGGATTAATGTGAAGGCCAAGACCAAAGAGGGCCTTGATGCGGTGGGCAGGGGAGAGGCTGTTGAGGCTTACGCCGTGGTGATGCTGGGGTGAAAGGTGTGGAAAGAGGTCGTTGATAACGTCATAGATCCTATAGCTGTACTGGATAGTTCGGGAGAACTCATCTATCAAAACCACGCTTATACTAAGCGTTTCAATGCTCATCCCAAGGAGTATCTTGGAGAGCCTTTCTTTGATGCTGTTATGAAAGATCTGCGCTCTGGAAGGCCCTTCTTTGGAGTTTTAACCGTTCCTTGGAAGGGTAAGATTCATCATCTGTTGGGTTACTTCTTCTGCATAGCCGATAGTTCTCATTATGTTTTTCACTACAGCGATATTGAGGATGTGGTTTCCGCACAGATGGAGCTTGCCAGGGAGCATACCAAGTACGAGTTTCTGCTCTCCAACATATACGGGGTCGTGGGGCTGTTGGATGCTGATGGGAAGGTCTTTTACATCAGTCCTTCGGTGGTCAAGACCAAAGGGCTAAAGGTTAATGAGGTTGTGGGTAGGGAGTTTTTCGAGTTTGTCCATCCTATGGACAGGCAGTTGGTGCGAAAGGGCTTTGAAATGGTGCTTTCGGAAGAGAAGCCTTACGTGGTGGTGGAGTGTAGGGAAAAGACATCAGATGATGTCTATCGGTACTTTGAGGTGACCTTTTCCCGTATCTCTCAAGGGTCTCTTGTGGGTTTTGAGGGTGTTGTGTTCAGCGAGCAGGACGTCACCCACAGGAAGATGCTGGAGCATAGATACTATAAAGCCATCTACCTTGACGACTGTACGGGACTTCCCAATAAGCGACTTTTTGAGGAAAAACTACAGATAGCGCTGGAGCTTGCCAAAAGAAACAGGCATCATGTAGTAGTTGTCGTCTTTGATGTTACCGGCATGAAGAGGCTTATAGACCTTTACGGCACCTCTACGGCAGATGAGATTTTGAGGCAGATCGCAGAGAGGTTAAAGAAGCTTTTGAGAACCTCTGACATACCGGGGCGTTTGTGGTCTGATGAGTTTGTGGTGGCATTAACGGGCATAGCCAACCCTTACAGGATAGATGTGGCGGTTAGGAGGTTGGTTAACGGGGTAAAGGGATACTACGTGGTGGGTGGGCATAAGATACCGGTGGATGTGTGCGCGGGGGTCTCCGTCTTTCCTTCGGATGCTAAAAGCGTTGAAGAGCTTTTGCGGAACGCCCATCTTGCCATGCATTATGCCAAGGAGAGCGGCAAGGATCTGCACTTTTACTCTCCTGAGATAGAGGATCTTTTTTACAAGAAGCGCTTCCTCTACGAGGAGTTGAAGAATGCCATTGCTGCCCGGCAGTTTGTTTTATTCTACCAGCCCATCGTTTCTGTTTCCCAAAAGAGAGTGGTTGGGGCTGAGGCTTTGGTGCGCTGGAACCATCCTGAGAAGGGCATGATCTTTCCAGACGATTTTGTTCCACTGGCCGAGGAGATAGGTCTGGTGCACGAGTTGGATTCCCTTGTGGTTGAGATGGCCTTTGGTCAGTTGAAAAAATGGAGAAAAAGTGGGGTGGATGTTAGGGTTGCGGTGAATGTCTCCAGAAGGGAGTTTGAGAGAG
>JALWBK010000121.1 GCA_027037155.1 bacterium
GGCTGTAGTACATCTGGTACACTTTCAGGCTTCCAACCCATGCTATTCCTCTAATAGTTTTTTGCTGTTTAGTATAACAACCACGCTTAAATCTTCCTTCTTTCCAATGCCTTCCACGTATTCTGCTTCAAAGCCGGCGATTATGCCGTGGGGAACCTCTATAGAAGAGTGGGGAATTCTCAATACGTGGGTTACAGCATCCACAAGTATTCCTACTACCTTGTCATCTGCCTCTATGACCACTATCTTCCTTTCCTCCTCATCTTCGCTGGGAGGGTAGGGCAGGTTGAACTTTATGCGAAGGTCAATAACTGGAACGATCTGTCCCCTGAGGTTGATAACCCCGAGCACGTGAGCAGGTGCGTTGGGGACCCTCGTTAGTTCAGGAACCTCTATGATCTCTTTCACGTCCAGTATGTCCACGGCGAACTCTTCGCTTCCAATGATGAATCCCACAAGATGGGCGTAATCTTCCGTGATTACAGCGTCTTCCTCTTCAGCCATCTGTTTCTTCAAGAATTCAGATATCTCCCTCAGATCCATCAGACCACCCTCGCTGTCATATTTGCAAGTCCGGCAACGTCAATGATCAAAGTGACTCTCCCATCTCCCATGATGGTGGCACCGGATATACCAGGAACGTTGCTCAGGTAGTTGCCTAAGGATTTGATCACGATCTCTTCCTGACCGATGAGCTTATCCACAACAAGCCCAAAGCGCCTTTCTCCAATGCTGAGTACAACTACGTACATGTAATCCTCTGACTCTTCAGTAGGTATGTTGAAGACCTCAGAAAGCTTAACTAATGAGAGCACTGAGTCTCTCAGTACAATAATCTCCTGTCCCTCCACCCTCTGTATCTCTTCCTTGGGTACTTTCACTGCCTCTACCACAGAGACAAGGGGTATGGCGTAGATTTCGTTGCCCACATTCACCAGAAGTGACTGTATGATTGCCAAAGTTAGAGGTATCTTTATGATGAACTGGGTTCCTTTGCCCAGCTCTGTGTGAATATCAATGGTTCCGTTGAGCTTCTCTATATTGGTCTTTACAACGTCCATACCTACACCGCGACCGGAGACATCTGTTACTTTTTCGGCTGTGGAGAATCCTGGGAGGAATATGAGGTTCAGAATATCCTTTTCGTTCATCCTGGAGAGTTCGCTCTCTGTGACAAGCCCTTTTTCCAGGGCTTTTGCTTTGATCTTCTCTATATCTATTCCCCTGCCGTCGTCTTCAATCACTATCACTATGTGGTTGCCCTCATGATAAGCGGCGAGCCTTACAGTACCCTGCCTTGGTTTGCCAAGTATCTCTCTTTCTTCAGGCGGTTCAATACCATGGTCGATGGCGTTTCTCACCAAGTGCACCAAGGGATCACCGATCTCTTCAACAATGGATCTGTCTAACTCTGTGTCTTCGCCTTCTATAATGAGCTTCACCTCTTTCCTCAGCTCCCTTGAAAGGTCCCTTACGACCCTGGGGAACCTGTTGAAGACGCGGGCTATAGGTACCATTCTCGTCTTCATAACGGCCATTTGCAGATCGGTGGTGATGAAATCCACCTGATCCATGGTCTCTATTAAAGCATCTATCAATGGCTCTCCTTCAAATTTGGCCGCCAACTGCTGTGTGATGCGAAGAAGCCTGTTTCTTCCTAAAACTAATTCTCCCACTAAGTTCATAAGGGCATCCAGACGGCTTACATCCACCCTTATGGTGGTCTCGCCCTTTTTCTCCTTCTTTTCTTGCTTGTCCTGTTTTGCTGTAGGTTTGGATTTGATTGGTGCAGAGGCCTTCTGCTCCTTCTCAAGTTCCTTTTTCAGCAACTCCTGAATCTCCTTGTCAAAGGCCTCTAACTCCTCCCTGCTTGGAGGTTTGCCTCCCCCTATAACTTCTTCCATGGATGGTTCGGAGCCTTCCTGCTCAAGCTCTTTCTGAAGCATCTCCTGAATCTCTCTGTCAAAGGCCTCTAACTCTTCTCTGCTTGGGGGCTTACCTCCTCCTATAACCTCCCCTTGCTCCTCTTCAGATGGACCACCTGCGCCGGTGAGCTTTGCATAAGCATCTTCAAGCTTCTTTACAATCTCGGTTATGTCAACATCGCCTTCGCTCTGGGTCTCCCGGATGTTTTCGACAATCTGTTCAACTATGTCCACAGCTTCAAGAACCACATCCATCACTTCTGGGGTTAGCTTTGCCTCTCCCTTCCTTAGGATGTTGAGGATGTCTTCCATCCTGTGGGTGACGGTGGTCATCTTCTCAAAGCCCATGAAGGAGGAGGTACCCTTCATGGTGTGGGCTGCACGGAATATGCGGTTGAGCAGGTCAAGATCGTCAGGCCTTGATTCAAGTTCCACAAGGTCTGTGTTTAGTTGCTCAAGTATTTCAGTGACCTCTGCTAAAAAGTCCTCCAAAAATTCCAGGTCAGCCACCTTTAGCTCCCCAAACCAGCTTTTTTAAGGGTTTGCTCTATTTTCTCCTTAAGTATCTGTGGTGTGAAGGGCTTAACTATGTAGTTGTTGACCCCTGCCTTTAGAGCCTTCACTATGTCTTCTTTGGCTCCCATGGTGGTGATCATAATGATGGGTATCTTGTTAAAGGTCTTTGACTTGCGAAGGGTCAGTACAAAGGTGAGTCCATCCATCTCGGGCATGTTCCAGTCTGTAAGGATAAGCTGAACATCGGGGTTTTCCTTAAGCTTTGCCAGGGCATCCAATCCATGTTCTGCCTCAATTACGTCCTTGTATCCCAGCTTGTGAAGTGTGTTAACTATGATACGCCTCATTGTTGAGGAATCATCCACCACCAGTATCTTCATGATCCACCACCCTCTCTACCGTTCTATCGTAAAGTGTCCCAAATCCTTAACAGCTAAGTTGTGTAAATTGTAAACGGACTATGCTTATGGTAATCACCAGTGAAGAAAAATGCAATAGAGGGTGTGTCATGGCAGTGAGGTTAGTTAGGGCAACAGAGCCTGTGAGGTTTGTGCTTGTGCTGGAGAGGGATAAAGAGAGGTTGAAGAGGACCACAGGCATTGAGCCTAAGGACGGTAAAGTTTATCCCGTTTTCAGTGGAGAAAGGGCTGTGTTTTGGGGATATGCTGAGGATCTTTCCCCGGAAGGTTTGCGAAAGATAGCAGGTAAAATGGTATGGTTGTTGCAGGATGCCTCTATTGGGCAGGCCTATCTTGAGGTGCCAGAATGGATAGATGTTGAA
>JALWBK010000122.1 GCA_027037155.1 bacterium
TCGTGTCGGAAAGGTTTTGTCCCGTGACACAATTATACCAAATTCAACGCAAGTATGTCGACCTCGACGCCTTCTGGTTATACATTGAGTTACATGGCCGCGGTGACGAGTGGCTCGAGATCGGGCTTCCGATCCCCTCACTATATGTCAAGACCCGCTTTGGGGCATATGTAGGCTGGATGATCGAGGGTTTCTTTGCCACCGAGAATAATCTCCGATTTCTGCGGGATGTATTCGAGCGGATACGCCGAACATTCGCATTACACGGCGCACAAGTGCGCATACTGCCGTATAAGCCAAACATCGCGCACTTGACAAACGCGGCACTAACTGACAATGTCTACAATCTCCGTGAGGATATAGCTCCGCTCCTGGAAAGTATCCCCAAAAAAGAGAAGAAAGAGGAGCTCGCGCTCTCGACTCTCACGGCTTTCGGAGAAAACACGGAGGACGCACTATTCGACGCTATCCGCTTCGCAGTCTATGATTTCGTGCGGGCGAACTCGAAAAGCGCACTCACCCCGCAATATGTCGAGGAGATCGCACGGATCAAGTATGAGATAATCGGAAGTAGTAAGGGATGGAGCACGGCGAGAGCCAAGGCGAAAAACATTTACCGATGGGTTATGGAGAATTTCAAGGAAAAAGCGGGAGTCAATAACTGGAACTACCAACGAAAAACCAAGAATGAAGAGGAGTTACTCATGACACGACGGGAAAGAGCGCTATCCAACGCGCAAAAGATCAAGGAAGAAAAGAGAAAGATCATCCTCTCGATCGTCAAAGGGATGTTTGCCGAGGATTACAAAAAGAAAGACGGAACGTGGAACATATCGAAGCTGGCGCGTGATCTAAAAATGGATCCGAAGACCGTGCGGAAACATATCCGCGAATTACAGGAGGAGGGGCTGCTATGATAAAAGAGCGACTTGATCTATTCGTAAATGGTGGGCTCAACGCAAAACTCGTAGAGGAAAAGGTGCGCGAGCTGGTTACGCTTTATCAGTGCCGAACAGACTCGGAAGTGGCGGAAAAACTGCGGGAATGGATCCACGATCACGGGCTCTGGCTGAACTATGTCAGGTGCGAAAGTGTCAAGACGGATCACGGGTGGCGGTATCGCGTCACTATCGGAAAAAGATCCGTGGATCTGCCGATTGATATCGTCGAAAGCTTGAAAGCGAATCGCGCCTGGTGAGCCTCCCTCTCCACATCGCCCTCTCCGATTACGGAAGGCGGTAGCCTGCTCATCATTTTTTCCCGCACATCCTCGACACCGAAAAGAAACATCCCTCCCGAAATATCAGTCAAGACTGAGCGAAGCTCACACGCCAGTGCTTGGTCTTGACGGATATGAGGGGGGATGTATGCTTGTAGGTGAGAGGATGGAAGGGAAAAGGAAACGCTCCAACGGAGCGTTCAAAGGGGGTCAAGGGGGACTCCCCCCTTGCCCACAACTAACCACGCGAAGCGGGGTTAGGTATTGTGGGCAATACAATAGCGGGCGGGCAATAAAAAAATCGCGCAATCGTATAAATGGATCACGAAATACCGATGAGGAGGATACCATGGCCAACTATTTCGTGATCGATTTCAAAAAATACAAGGGCGCCGAAGCTTACAAGAATGTCATGGGGCACAATCTCCGAAAGCGGAACTACAAAGACCGCGCGAACATAGATCCTGCTCGCTCCGATAAAAACATCGTGTTGCACCGATACGACGGAAAATGGTCGGAATACATGGACGAGTGTAACACGAAAGCGAAAGAAAGAGGTGGGCGAAAGCTCCGCAAAGGCTCCGCCGACTTTTTCAGCATCGTGATCGACGCATCCGTGATTGATGGGTGGAGCGACGACGACTACATCGCATATCTGCGGGATGCGGAAAAGTGGCTGCGGGAACGATTCAAAGGACAAAAAATACTCGCCTCGGTGATACATGTGGATGAAAAAAAACCGCACTTGCATTTCACCGCCTCATACTTTAACGAAGATCGCGGGCGCTGGTCGCAAAAGTATCTCGCACAAGAGAAGAAAACCGATCTCAACACGCTACTCGATGACTTTGAGCGGGACGTGGGGGCAAAATACGGCCTCCGCCGCGGGGAGAGCGCGAAAGAAAAAGCTAAAAAGGAGATCCTCGCCGCGATAAAAATCGAAAGGGAAGAGCCAACGCTGCTTGAACGCCTGGCGGGGAAAAAACCTCGCTACATCATAAAGGGATCAGATCCAAAACACATCGCGAGACTTGGTCGGGAGCTGGCAATAGCGCAACGGGCGATAAAAGAGCAAGCCGTGCACCAGCTCGCTTATCGACTCCGTGAGGAGAACCTCCGAAAAGAGGAGGAGCTCCACAAAAAAGAGAGGGAGCTGGAGCACACGAAGGAGAAACTCAACAAAGCGGAATGGGAAAGGGGAGAATACGCGACCCAGCTCTTCCAAGTGAAAACCGAACTCCTCGATCTCCGCGCGAAACTCTCCGAATACGAAAACATGGCGCGGATGGTCGGCGGGAAAGATCGCCTCGCCGAGCTCGCCGAAAAAAATCGCGCCGCGCGGTCTGCTACACGAAAGAGAGTGAGGACACGAACGGGGACACGATCTGTGTCGGTAGACGACGATCTCTCGTTCGATATGTAACGCTCCCTGAACGGGGGACACCACGACTCTCACGAAAAGGGAGCGTGGAGACGGTCGCTTACGCTCCATATCTCACAAAAGGGAAAGACTCACGAAAGGGATAGACACGAAGGAGAGAGGAGGGGATGGTCGGCTAACGCCTCCCATCGTCAAGAAGGCGAAGGACACGAAAGAGAGAAACAAGAAAGGGAAAAACACAAACGGGAGTTTCAATCGGTTGGACACCAAAAGAGACGCCCCGCTTCGCTCCAGCGTAAACACCCCTTATAGTAAGTAGGATTCCCTACCTTTTGAGGGTAGGGAAACCACTTGACAGGATTCCCTATATCATGCTATAATTGGATAAAGGTATGGTAGATAGGATTTTGGGCAATGTGGAAAGAAATGGATTTGAATACAATTGAAGGAAAAAGACACGAGAGCCTCGTCGCCAAACTTGTCTCTCGTGTCGGAAAGGTTTTGTCCCGTGACACAATTATACCAAATTCAACGCAAGTATGTCGACCTCGACGCCTTCTGGTTATACATTGAGTTACATGGCCGCGGTGACGAGTGGCTCGAGATCGGGCT
>JALWBK010000123.1 GCA_027037155.1 bacterium
GTGAAGCCTGACCTTTTTATCCGGGTACTGATGATCCAACACTAAAAGTTCCCGAATTGGGGTGACTACAATGTCTAACTCTTCTTTTAGCTCCCTTATTAGCGCATCAAAAGGATTTTCGCCTTCCTCTATCTTGCCTCCAGGGAATTCCCACATATCTTGAAGAGCATCACCTTTCTTTCTTTGAGCAAGTATCAGTTTCTCGTTGAAAAATACAACACCTGCTACCACCTCTATCTCTTGCATAGCACATCTCCACTGGCATATACTTTCTTTGACATGGGTGAGATAGTACATAAACCAGTTCTGTTAGACGAAGTTATCTCCTTTTTATTGCCCTATCAAGACGGTGTGGTGGTTGACGCTACTGTTGGAGAGGGGGGGCATTCGACTGCCATTCTTGACAAGATTAGGCCTGCTAAGCTTGTGGCTTTAGATAGGGACATTGAGATTCTCACTGTTGCCAGAGAGAGGCTATCGGGCTTTTCCAACGTTATCTTTTTGTACGGCAACTACTCCAATTTGCCTGAACTTTTGGCTAAGGAAGGGATAGAAACGGTAGATGCTGTTCTGATGGACTTGGGGATATCCTCCTTTCACCTTGAGGATCCAGAGAGAGGTTTCTCTTTTGCTGAGAAGGGTCCTTTGGATATGCGCCTTGATAGAGTGGGTACATCACTTACCGCTTTTGAAGTTGTTAACGAGTGGTCTGAAAAGAGGCTTAGGGAGATTATCAGAGAGTATGGGGAGGAGCCGTGGGCCAAGAGGATTGCGCGAAGGATTGTAGAGTATAGAAAAGAGAGGAAGATTAAAACTACCCATGAGCTTGCCGATATAGTGAAGTCTGCCGTTCCTAAGAGGTACTGGCCCAAGAGGATCCATGTTGCTACCAGAACCTTTCAGGCCATTCGCATAGCTGTCAATGACGAGCTCACCCATTTGAAGGAGGCTCTAAAGAGGATAGTTGATATTTTGAGTCCCGGCGGGAGGATTCTTGTGATCTCCTTTCATTCTCTGGAGGATAGAATTGTCAAACACTCTTTTAAGAAGTTTGAAGAGAAGGGGTTGGGCAAGGTGCTTACGAAAAAGCCCATAGTCCCCACCGATGACGAGATTAGGGAGAATCCGCGTTCAAGAAGCGCTAAGCTAAGGGTTTTTGAAAGGAGTGGTTCTCTTGAGGGCGAGTGAGCTGTTTTCTAATGTTGAAGGAAGGCTTTTGAAGGGGACTTTGGATTTTGAGGTTTCCCACATCACCGATGATTCCCGAAAATGCACGAAGGGGAGTATCTTTTTTGCCATTAAGGGAGAGACTACTGATGGGCATCTGTTTGTGGGTGAGGCGGTGAGAAAGGGGGCTCGTCTTGTTGTGGTTGAGCGTCCCGTTGATGTGGATGCATCTGTGTTTTTGGTGAAAGATACAAAGAAAGTGGCTGAAGAGGTTTTGCGTAGGTTTTATAGGGGTGCGGATAGAGAAATTTTTAAGATTGGTATTACAGGAACCAATGGTAAAAGTACGGTGGCGTACCTGCTCTGGCAGTTTCTTGAAAGATGTGGAAAGCGCTGTGCCTTGGTGGGAACTATTGAGTACGTGGTGGCTGGGAAAAGAAGAAGAGCTCTGAATACCACTCCTGGGCTTTTTGAGTTCTGGGAGGTTATGGGTGAGGCTTGCCAAGGAAAGGACGAGTTTTTGGTGATGGAGGTTTCCTCCCATTCGTTGAAGCAGAACAGACTGGGGGATGTTTCCTTTGAGGTCGCAGTTTTTACTAACCTTTCGCGGGATCATCTGGATTATCACGGTGATATGCAGGAGTACTTTGAGTGCAAGAAAAAGCTCTTTGTTTATCATCTGAAGGGCACTGCGGTGGTGAATGTTGATGATGAGTACGGTAGGGTCCTTGCGAAAGAGGGGGGGCAGGTTCTGAGTTATGGCATTTACGGTGATTGTAAAATTAGAGGAAGGTTTGTGCAGGGGTTGCTTGATGGAAGCGTTTACGAGATAGATGGTAAGAGGGTTTATACCACGCTGATTGGGGAGCATAACCTGTACAATGTGCTTGCTGCCTATACGGTGGCTTTGGATATGGGGTTGGGCGAGGATTTTCTTGCAATTCTGCCGGAGCTTAAAGCTCCTCCGGGGAGGCTTGAGCGCTTTTCTTCCAATGGGCTTACAGTCTTTGTTGACTATGCCCATACGCCTGACGCATTGGAGAGGGTGCTGAGGGAACTAAAGAGGGTGAGTGAAGGAAAGCTCATCGTTGTCTTTGGATGTGGTGGAGACAGGGATAGAGGAAAGAGGCCACTTATGGGGAGGGTGGCTTCTGAAATTGCCGATTATGTGGTGATTACCTCTGATAACCCGAGAAGTGAAAGCCCCGAGGCTATTGTTGCCGATATAATGGAGGGCATAGCTGGTAAAAACTACACCGTGGTTCTGGACAGGGCAGAGGCGATAGAGAAAGCTGTTAGTATTGCCAAAAAGGGGGATGTGATTCTTGTAGCGGGCAAGGGACATGAAGACTACCAGATAATAGGTAATAGGAGAATTCACTTTGACGACAGGGAAGTGGTGAGGAAGGTTTTGGGGATTTCATGAGGATAGGGGAGCTTTTTTCAGGAATAGCCTGTGTCCCTGACACTCTTAGGGATAGACTCTTTTCGGGAGCTGTGATTGACAGTAGGAAGGACTGTAAGGGTAAGCTCTTTTTTGCCCTTAAAGGTAAAAGACACGATGGGCACAAATTCGCGGAAGAGGCCTTTAAAAAGGGAGCGGTGGGGTGCGTTGTTGAAAGAGCAGTTTCAGTTCCCTATATCCTCGTTGACGATGTGTACGAGGCACTCTGGAGGGTTTCTGAAAGGTGGTTTTCATGGGTTAACCCCACGGTGGTTGCCATAACAGGTTCTGCAGGAAAGACCACTACCAAGGAGATGGCAAGGTGTATTTTAGAGAGCACTTTCAATTGCCACTTCAATGCTGGTAATGAGAACAACCTCATCGGTGTGCCTATAACGCTTTTGAACATGCCTGCTGACTGTGAGGTTCTTGTGGTTGAGCTGGGCACGAACTCTCCTGGCGAGATAGAGAAGTTGGCCTCTTTGTGTAAGCCTGATATATCCGTCATTACTACCATAGGGCCCTCTCATCTTGAGGGGTTGGGTTCTGTTGAGGGTGTTTTTAAAGAGAAGATCTCGTTGGTTAACCACACCAAGCAGGCGCTAATCTTTCTAGCCTTTTCGCACTTTTCTCAAGAGGCGGTGGCTATTTGTAAGGAAAGGGGAATTTCCTGTGTGCTTGTTGGTGAGGGGGATTATACCTTTGAGGAGTTGGCTCCCGGTCACTACCGGTTCTTCGTAGGCGGTGAGACTTACGAGTTGAAGGCTTCTTTTGCAGGACGGCACTTGGGATACGATGCGCTTCTGAGCCTTGTGGTGGCAAAGTTGATGGGTGTAGAATTGACAAAGGCGTTGGATGCCCTTTCTATTTTTGAGCCTGTGGCGGGCAGGTTTTCAGTGGAGAGGTTGGGGGAGCTTGTCCTTATAGACGACACTTACAATGCCAATCCCGTTTCAACCAAGGCTGCCTTGGATTATCTTGCTGAGCTTTCGGGATACAAGAAAATATTTGTCTTTGGTGATATGCTGGAGTTGGGAGATGAAAGCCCCGAGCTTCATAAAGAGATAGGCTTGTATTGCCACCGCTGTGGTGTGGATGTGATGTTTACCTATGGAAATGAGTCGTTGTGGGCGTTAAGGGCCTTTCGGGGGATGGGTGGATCTGGTATGCATTGTGAATCTCACCGGGAGGTGGTCAGAAGGGTGCTTTCTGAGGTGGATAGAAGGACGGTGGTTCTTGTGAAGGGTTCAAGGGGTATGAGAATGGAGAAGATAGTGGAGGGGATTAAAGGTTGCTTTGGAAGCTAATATATTCACTTAAAAGTTACTTCTTTCCCTTTAACGTTTTTCACTACGTTACTTTCAGATCGGCCTATGCTCTTCTCACATCGCTTTTGGTTTCTCTCCTTTTTGGTCCGTGGGTTATTAAAAAGCTGAGGGAGCTTAAGTTCGGTCAGGTTATAAGAAGATATGGGCCTGAGACCCATTTCAGCAAAGAGGGAACTCCCACCATGGGAGGGCTGCTTATCATCGGATCCATACTCTTTTCGGTTTTTGTTTGGGGGGATCTGGCGAACCCCTACGTCCAACTCTGTTTATTTACTCTTGTATCCTTTGGAGCTCTTGGTTTCTGGGACGACTACACCAAGATCAGCAAGAAGAATCCAGATGGTATTGGGGCAAAGAGGAAGTTTATTGGTCAGGTTGTTCTTGCGGTGATTGTGGCTTTGTGGATGATTTGGGTTATGGGAGATGCCGCCACAAAGTTGCAGTTCCCTTTCTTCAAGCATTTGGTGCCGGATGTTGGATGGCTGTACATTCCCTTTGCGGTGATTGTAGTGGTCGGTGCGTCCAATGCTGTTAACCTTACGGACGGATTGGATGGGCTTGCCATTGTCCCTGTATCCATGTGTGCCGCAGCTTATGCCCTGGTGGCGTATCTTGTGGGGCATGTCAAGTTTGCCAAGTACCTTCACATACTGCACGTTTCAGGAGTGAGTGAGGTTACTGTGGTTGCCTCTGCCGTTGTGGGGGCTGGACTTGGCTTTTTATGGTTCAACGCCCATCCGGCAGAGGTCTTTATGGGTGATACCGGTTCCCTCTCCCTCGGGGCTCTTTTGGGCGTTATGGCTATGGTAACAAAAAACGAGTTTCTTCTGCCCATATTTGGCGGAATCTTTGTTATTGAAGCACTTTCGGTTATACTTCAGGTGGGCTATTTCAAACTAACAGGTGGCAAAAGGATCTTTAAGATGGCACCCATTCACCATCATGTTGAGAAGGAGGGGGTGCCTGAGCCAAAGATCATAGTACGGTTCTGGATAATCTCTTTCATATTTATGCTTTTGGGCCTTTCTACGCTCAAAGTAAGGTGATTCCATGAAGAGGATTTGCGTGCTTGGTGTTGGAATTTCTGGGTTTGAGGCGGCGCGTCTTGCCCTGAGTGAGGGTGGTTTTGAGGTGTGGCTTACAGATGACTATCCAGAGAGGGTGAGGGATAGGGTTGAGAAATTACTCAGTTTTGACAGGGCGAGCTTTTTTGAGGTGCCAGAGGTAGAAGTTTCAAAGCTGGATCTTTTGGTGGTGAGTCCGGGGGTGCCCAAGAGCCATCCGTTGGTGAGAAGTGCTGTTGAAAGGGGAATCCCTGTGTGGGGGGATGTTGAGTTTGCCTATAGGTTTGTAGAGTTTGAGGCTCCCAAGAAGTTTCTTGTTGTGACAGGAACCAATGGTAAGACTACCACTACAGGAATGCTTTCCCACATGTTGGCCAAAGAGGGCTTTTCCGTTTTCACAGGGGGCAACTACGGCGTTCCCCTTTCGGTTTATGTGAGGGAGCATAAAGAGGTTGATTTTGTGGTGCTTGAGCTTTCAAGCTTTCAGATAGGCTATATGGATAGATTTACCGCAAGAGGCGGTGCCTTTCTCAATGTGGCAGAGGATCACGTTGATGTACATGGCGGCTTTGAAGAGTATGTGAATACGAAACTTAGCCTCTCCGGTAGATTGCTTGAGTTTCGGGTGGTAAACGGCGATGATGTTTTGCTTAAAGAGCGTTTGGGAGAGGGAAGCTATCTCTTTTCCTGCAAGCAAGAGGGCTTTTGTTCTGTTAAAGACGGCTATATAGTGGTTGATGGAAGAAGGCTTTTTTCTGTCTCTGCTTTATCGGAGAGGGAGCGGTTGAACTTGCCCAATATTATGGCTTCGCTTTGCATGGCGGTGTTGGTTGGGGTTGATCCGGAAAGGGCTCTATCTCATCTTAGGGACTTTAGGTATCCAAGGTTTCGCATGGAATTTGTAGGGGAGTTTGCAGGGGTGAAGGTCTTTAACGACTCAAAGGCAACCAATCCCCATGCGGTGCTGAAGGCCCTTGAAGGCTTTAAGGAGAAAAGTGTGGTTTTGATTATGGGTGGGCAGAACAAAGGGATGGACTTTTCATGCTTGAAGAAAGAGGTTGCTTCCAAGGTTAGCACTTTGGTGCTTTACGGTGATGTGGCTGATGAGCTTAAAGGGGAGTTTGTGGGAACTTGTGAAGTGGTTGCCGAGAGGGATTTCAGAGAGGCTGTGAGAAAGGCCTGTTTGGTTTGTAGAGAGGGTGATGTACTTCTTCTCTCTCCAGGGTGTGCCAGCTTTGATCAGTTCTCCTCCTATGTGGAGAGGGGAGAGAGGTTCAATCAACTGGTGAAAGAGTTTCTATGCGCTGGGTAATAGCAGGTGGAGGAACTGGAGGTCACTTCTTCCCCGCCCTTGAGGTGGCTTTGAGGCTTAGGGATGAAGGGGATGAAGTGCTCTTTTTAGGAGTGCTAAAGGGAATTGAGGCAAGATTGGGTCCGAAATACGGCCTCAAGCTTGAACTTTTGCAGGTGGAAGGCTTTAGAGGAAGAGGGCTAAGGGGGGTTCTTTCGCTTTTAAAACTGCCCTTGGCTGTTGCAAAGGCGGTTAGATCTGTTGGTAAAAGCGATGGGGTTTTTGTGACTGGTGGATACGCTTCTTTTCCTGTGGCGCTGGCTGCCTTTATTGCGGGAAAGCCTTTGTGGGTGCACGAGCAAAACAGCGTGCCTGGCTGGACCAACCTTTTTGCTTCCTTTTTTGCCCGTGAGGTATGGGTTACGTTTAAAAGTAGTGCCAAGTTCTTTATGAGGAAAAAGGTATTTCACACGGGGAACATCTTGAGAAAGGAGTTTGAGCACCTTAAATTTGCTCCCCCTGTGCTATCCACCTTTAGACTTTTAGTGCTGGGTGGCTCATCGGGTGCGCGTACCATAAATGAGGTGGTGGTTCGCTCGTTGAATACGCTGGATGCTGCTGGTGTTGAGGTTCATCATCAGGTTGGAAGCATTGACATGGAGCGTGTGAGGCAGGTGTACGCTGGGTTTAAAAGACATAGGCTTGAAGAGTTTATAGAGGATATGGTGGCTGCCTATAGGAAATGCACCTTTCTGATCTCAAGGGCAGGTGCCACCACCTTGAGTGAGCTTTCCTGTGTGGGAAGGGGAGCCTTGCTGGTTCCCTATCCCTACGCCGTAGGGGATCATCAGAAACTCAATGCCCTTGAGGTTGCTAAAGGGAAGGGTGCCTTTGTAGTGGACAATAGTGAGCTTACGCCTGAGCTTCTGTGCAGACTTGTGTTGTCGGTGTTCTATAGAAAGAGATTGGCTTTTTACATGGCTAAGGGTATGAGGGGATCTGTAAAGGTGTGTTCTGCGAAGAACTGTGTTGAGAGGATGAAGAATGAGCTTTCGGTATAAAAAGATCCACTTTGTAGGTATAGGTGGCATAGGGATGAGTGCCCTTGCACGGGTTTTGGTGGATATGGGGGTGGAGGTTACAGGTTCTGACATTGCTGACAATGCAAATGTAAAGAGCTTGAGAGATTTAGGCGTCAGCGTGTGGGTGCCACACGATGCCAATGCTTTAGCCAATGATGTGGAGTTGGTGGTTTACTCTTCTGCGGTTCCTCAAGACAATGTGGAGCTGAAAAAGGCTTTTGAGATGGGAATTCCTGTGATGAAACGGGGTGAGCTTCTTGCTGCCATATCATCTGAGAAGGATAGCGTTATTGTTGCCGGATCCCATGGCAAAACCACCACCTCAGCCATGATAGGAAAGATTCTTTACGATGCAGGCTTTTCTCCCACGGTGCTGGTGGGCGGCAGAATAACGGATTTTGAAGTTACCACTGCCCTAATGGGGGATGGCCACATAATAGTGGCGGAAAGTGACGAAAGTGATGGTTCTTTTCTGCTTCTCACTCCGTGGATAGGGGTTCTCACCAACGTGGATAGGGAGCATCTGAACCACTACGGAGACTTTGATTCTTTGAAGAGGGCTTTCCGTCTCTTTCTGGAGCGGGTTAGAGAGCACAGAGTGGTTTGTGCCGATGATGAGAGCGCCATGCAGGTGGCTGAAGGTGTGGATAAATTTACCTACTCCGTGAAAAACACTTCGGCTGATGCAGTGGCAGAGAGTATTGAGCTTACCGCTGAAGGATCTTCTTTTGTTTGTAGGACTCCTTGGGGGGTGGAGCGGGTTAAAATACCTTTAGCAGGTATTTACAACGTTGTCAATGCCTTGGCTGCAGTCTGTGCAGCTTGTCTTTCGGGATGTCCCTTTGAGAAAGCTATATCATCACTTGAGAGGTTTTCTGGCGTGCAACGGCGCCTTACCGTGAGGGGTTACTTTAAAGGAACGGTGCTTGTGGATGATTACGCCCATCATCCAACGGAGATTCATAACACCTTGTCAGCGGTTAGGCAGCGGTGGCCTGGGAGAAGGGTAGTGGCGGTCTTTCAGCCCCACAGGTATTCAAGGATGAGGCATTTGTGGAGGGATTTTTTAGATGCCTTTGGTTTCGCAGATGAGCTTTGGGTTACCGATGTCTACTCTGCAGGGGAAGCCAACAACGGCTTTAGAATAGACGACCTTCTTATGGGGCTAAAGGAAAAGAAAGCAGCGGTGGTCTTCGTCCCGAGCTGGATGGAGATGGTTCCCATGTTAAAGGATAGGCTTAGAGGAGATGAGGTGCTGATTACCCTCGGTGCAGGAGATGTATGGAAGCTTTGCGAAGCCTTGAGGGAGCAAGGGTAGAGGAGGACTTTTCCCTTTCAAGAATTTCCTGGGTGGGTACCAAAGGGTACGCTCGGTGGTATGTGAAACCCTACACCGTAGAAGCCTTGGCGAAGGTTCTTCTTTTGGTTCAGGAAAGGGGATTGCCCTTTGTGGTTTGCGGCAACTGCAGCAACATCCTCTGGGGAGACGGCTTCTTTGACGGCATAGTCATAGATACTCGCGAGCTGAAACGTTGGAAGATTGAAGAGCGCCTTGTTATTGCTGAGGCAGGTGTAAGGCTTGGGGAACTGGTGAAAGATACCTGTGAGTGTGGTCTTTCTGGATTAGAGCGGCTTTGGGGAATACCGGGTACTGTTGGTGGGGCGGTGGTGATGAACGCTGGGGCGTATGGAGCTTGTATAGGTGATCTTGTAGAGTGGGTAAGGGTTTGGAGGGAGGGCACCTTTTTACTTTTGTCAAGGGATGAGCTGAACTTTGGGTACAGAAGCAGTAATTTAAAACAGTGTATTGTACTTGAGGTTGCGTTGAGGTTACGTAAAGATGATGAGGTATCAAAGATCAGTTTGGAAGAGGTGAAAAATGCCCGTTTGGCGCGATTGCCTAAGGGAAAAAACCTTGGTTCTGTTTTTAAGAATGGAGATACCTTTTTTGCAGGCAGGGTTATTGAAGAGATGGGATTCAAGGGATATAGTATCGGTGGAGTTCGGGTGTCTGAGAGGCACGCGAATGTGTTTATCTCCGAGGAGGGTGCCACTGCTTCAGATTACGTTAGGCTGATCAATCTTGTGAAATCGTCTGCCTTGAAACAGAAGGGAATAAGGCTTGTTGAGGAGATAGTGTATGCAGGATCTTTTGTCTAAGCGTGTGGCGGTGCTTTTGGGGGGACCGTCTTCTGAAAGTGAAGTCTCTGCTAAGTCCGGAAGGGCTGTGGCCAATGCGCTGAGATCTTTAGGATACAAGGTAGAGGAGATCTTTGTAGACAGGGATCTTTGGGAAAGGCTTGATGGGGTGGATGTTGCCTGTGTTGTGCTTCATGGTAAGCCTGGTGAAGATGGAACCATTCAAGGGCTTTTGGAGATAAAGGGGGTTTCCTATACTGGTCCCAAGGTTTTGGGGGCCGCACTTGGTATGAATAAGCTTTTGTGTAAGAAGATTATGGAATACCACGGGATTAAAACGCCTAAGTATCGGGTATTGCGTAAATCGGGCTTTGCCCTGCCTGGTGAGAATAGATTAGATGAGAGCGTCTTTCCCGTTGTGGTGAAGCCCGTTGACGAGGGTTCCACCATTGGAGTCAGCGTGGTTCATGATGAGAAGGAGCTTGAAAGGGCAGTGGAGTTGGCCTTTGAATATAGTGATGAGGTGCTCATTGAGGAGTTTATAGTTGGCAGGGAGCTTACCGTTGGTGTTATAGGGGATAAGGCGCTGCCTGTGATAGAGATAAGACCTAAGAAGGGCTTTTACGACTACGAGAGTAAGTACACCAAGGGACTAACTGAGTATATAGTTCCAGCTCCTATACCGGAAGAGATCGCTCAGATGGCTAAAGAGTGGGCTTTGTTAGCGCACAGGGCGCTTTATCAGAGAGGGGTCTCCAGAAGTGACTTTAGACTTTCTGAGGATGGTCAGTTGTATTTCCTTGAGGTAAACTCTATACCAGGCCTTACGGAAACCTCTCTCC
>JALWBK010000124.1 GCA_027037155.1 bacterium
TACCGCAGAAGGCGTTAAGTTTTCCTTTAACCTGCCGATTAATTGGATGCATGGAGGCCAAATCCCCCTACAGGGAGGTAGGAGATGTAGGGGGAGTCACATGTTTTCCATAAACACCAACCTTCCTGCCATTTATACCTCCGATATCTTGAGCAACATCACCGAAGCCGTAAACAGAACGGTGAAACATTTGGCCACAGGAAAGAGAATCACCACAGCATCCGATGATCCAGGAAGCATACTCTACCTTTCACGGCTCAAGGCCTTAAACATTGGATGGAAGCAAGCGCAAGAAAACATCTCAGAAGCACAGGACCTACTCAACACCGCCCAGTACGCACTCTCAGGAATAAACGGCATGAAGGCACTGCTTTACAGGATGAGAGAACTGGCATTAGAAGCGGCCAACACAAGCACCCTAACCACAGAGGACCTCAACTCTATCCAGGAAGAGATACAAGCGCTTGTGGAAGAGATAGACAGAATAGGCAGGGTGACAGAGTACAACACCAAAAAGCTCTTTGACGGCTCCATGGCAGGCAAAATCACCTCTTCCACCCCTTACATAAGCGGCTACGTAACGGGAAAGGTGAATAACGCCAACTTAGATATACTTGTGCTTCAATCCTCCACAAAGGCCCTGGTCAAAGTACAGCCTCCCATTCCAGAAAGCAACAGAATGCCCACAGTCTTGGGAGACAGCTACGACTACACAAAAACCTTAGGCGAAGCTGTGTTCAGCGCAGACACCACCACAGCAGCAAGTTACAACGCCGACTACGACATTATCTTTACCCCGGGCAATCCAGATCACGACTTCGTGGTTTACGAAGCCTCTACCGGTCAAACTGTAGGCACAGGTACCTTTGGTACCCCCTTTGTCGTTTCCTCTAACAATAACGTGAGCATCACTATCTACAGCGGTAGCCAGACCATTCAAGAGGGATACAAAGGCATCTGGCACGTTGACACAAACCCCAGCAATAACATCGCCCAAGAGGGAAACCTTGCCGTCAGCGCAACCATAACCATAGGAAAGCTCTCCGACACAGCTATGATAAACGGCGAGATAATCATTGAAATTGACTGGGTAAACAATCGCCTCTCCTACAGAGCCTCTGATATAAACGGCAATCCCTTAGGGGCATGGGTATCGGTAGGCGCCACCTTCTACGCCTACGAGGACTCTGCCCTTCAGGGCTCTTACTTTACCTTAGACATAAACAGCGTACGTAGCGGCTATCAAAACCTTGCAGGCAAAGGAGACAAGTGGAAGATATACTTCAAAGAGTACGAAGGCGTCACAAGCTCAGGCTCCATACTGATAGAGATCACCAACGAAAGCTACCTAATACCCTGGCAGTCTTCAGATACCTTAGAAGCACTCAAAAACAACATAAACGCTGAAATAGCCCAGTACGCCACCGCCCAATTCGTGAACGAAGGAGGATACCAGGTTCTTGAAATACAGGCCAACTACACGGGAAGCCTATACACCCCTCAAATAAGAGACACAGAGGGGAATCTCGCCCAAACTATGGGATTTTACAAGGTCTCAGGAACAGGCAATGACGCCCTCGTAAAAATTGACGGAACCACTTACGGACCCCAGTGGTCCAATATCTTTTATAACGTCGCGCCCAACGCGGTGATAGTGCTTTCAGAAGGCATAAACCAGGTAACAGCCACAGTCAGCATTAAAGACTTATCTCAGAAGGTGGCGGCGGGCCCATCTCAGGGTGGCGAGATAACCTTCGTAATCCCACCAGTGAACAGCATGATATTGGGGCTTAAGGATTACGATGGCAATCTACTCGTAGACGTTACCAAACCCGGTGGGGCAGAAAACGCCATAAGTCGCATAGACAACGCCCTTGAGATACTAAACAGCTACGAAACCAAAATTGGTGCAGTGTACAACAGGCTCCAGAAGGCTCTCTCTCTGGCCCAAAGCGAAAGCGAAGCACTGACTCGCTCCATTTCCCTCCTTGAAGATGCAGATGTGGCAGAAGAGCTGGTCAAGCTCACCACCTTAGAACTTCAGCAAAACACCGCTGCAGCCATGCTGGCCCACTCAAGACTCCAGCCAGAAAGGGTGTGGAAACTGCTTTTGGGCATAAAAGATTGACAACCCATCACAAAGGGTGAAAATATAGCGCCCATGAAGAGACGCTTGATAACATGGATCGCAATCCTTATGTGCATAGCCTCCTTTGCCTCCTTCATCTACAAGCTGGTGCTCATAGAAAGAGCCAAAACTTCCCACAAACAAACCACCAAGAAAGCCTCCCCCCTTACAAAAACTTCCTCCAACAATACGGTAAAAAAAACACAACCTGTCAAAACCGTCAGCAAAAAGGAAGCTCCAAAGCCAAAGAGTGAAACCTTAAAATCGCCTCATCCTTTTGTAATCACCAACAACCGCAACACTTACATAGTGCTGAAGAGAAAAAGAAAGGTTCTGCACATAGTTGATGGCAAACAGAGCGCTCTATCCAGAAGAACGCAAAGAATAATATACTCAAGGGTGGCAAGAAGTGGATTAAATAACTGTGCTTGCCAGAAGAGCAAAGGTAGAAGGTTCTTATGCGTTTTCAGCAATGGGAAGACGCGTGAAGTCACATTAAGGCTCCTGTGTGAACTGTTAGTGGTAGCGCAAAACGGGGAGGAAACCACCTATCCCAAAGAGCTACTCGATTTCCCATACAAATGGCAAAAGGCTCTTATGAACCTAAAAAAGGACTTCAACGCTTACGCCCATCTGTACCATCCAGACTTTCACAGCCGATTTGGCAACCTCAAGGCTTGGCTGAACTACCACAGGCAAAACTTAGACGCCATCAAATACATTGACGTGGTGGTGGATGATCCCGCCATCGTCAAAATCCCCTCTTCAAAACTCTTTGCCATATTTTTCCACGAAATCTATAGAACCAACATCAAGAGAATAGACACCACCAAAGCCCTTATAGTAACCCCAACACCTCAAGGCCTCAAAATCATCTCCGAAAGCTACCTGTAATCATGCCTCCTCAGAAAGCCCTATTATCGCTGCACCGTAAGCTCCCATAAGCTGTGGAGACTCAGGGACCAACGGCTTTACCCCTGTCTCCTCCTCAATCATCTTTTGCACAGCCTCGTTACACACTACGCCTCCCGAAAGGATAAGCGGAGAGATCAACCCCACATTGTCT
>JALWBK010000125.1 GCA_027037155.1 bacterium
CTCTGCATAGGTGCTGCGTTGGTGGGTTTTTACGTGGCTAAAAGGTTGGTCTTCTGATGAGAAGGATTGAAGGGGAACAGTACCTTATGAGGATATTCATAGGAGAGGCAGATAAGATTGGGCTCAGACCCCTTTACCGTGTGATCCTTGACAGGCTGAAAGAGCGGGGATTTGCTGGTGCCACGGTCATAAGGGGCATTGCCGGTTTTGGACCTCACAGTGTTTACCATACCGAAAAGATACTTAGGCTATCCCGGGATCTTCCTGTGGTTATTGAGGTGGTTGATTCTAAAGAGCAGATAGAATCTTTCCTGCCCGAGTTAGACGAGCTTGTAAAAAGCGGTATTGTTACCATAGAAAAGGTTAGGGTTATAAAGTACACCCACAAGCATGAAAGATAGATAGGTTCTGTCTCCTTTCTTTTCACACCGTAGGTTTGACGAATGCTATTCATTGTTAGAAAATTCCCGAAACTGAAAAAATAAGGGGGAGTGCTATGCTGAGTGAGAGGATATTGACCAAAACCGAGTTGGAGATAAGGGATCGCGTTAGGGAGTTTGTGAAGTGGGTGCCGAGGCAGCTCATCGTTGATATGGATGCCGACAAGGTGCGCTATCCCGCAGAGTTTCTTGAGGAAGCGGGAAGAAGGAATCTTTTAGGCCTGAGATTTCCACAAAGGTACGGTGGTATGGGGTTGGGCTGGAAAGAGGAGGTTGTTGCCCTTGAAGAGATAGGGGTGCTTGGAACATCACTGGCGTGCCTTTATTCACTGGTCTCCATAGTGGGTGAGGCCATTGATAAGTTTGGTACCGATGAACAAAAAGAGAAGTACCTTGCCCCTATGATTGCGGGAAAGCTTAAACCTGCTGAGGCCTTAACCGAGCCAAGGGGTGGATCGGACTTCTTCGGTGCCACATGTACCGCCGAGAGGAAAGGCGATTACTTTGTCTTGAGGGGGTACAAGAGGTTCATTGTAGGGGCGGAGGGAGCCGACTTTTTCTTGGTATATGCCAAAACAGGCAGTTCTGAGGATCCCAAAAGATCCATGACCGCCTTTTTAGTTGATAGGTGTCCAGAGGTTGAGATCGAGTATCTTTATGGACTTATGGGAACGAGGGGTGGTGGTACGGGAAGAATCTTCTTTAACGACGTAAAGGTTCCTGTGAAGAACGTGCTGGGAGGAGAGGAAGGGATAAACAGAGGGGCTGAGGTCTTTTACCAGATGATGATACCTGAGAGAATGACCTCTGCGGCGGGAGCCTTGGGCATGGCCAGAGCAGCGCTGGAGGTTGCTGCAAAGTACTCGGACAGGAGAAAGGCATTTGGTCAGAAGATAAGAAGGTTCCAGGGTGTCTCCTTTAAGGTGGCGGAAAGCATAATGGAGCTTGATGCTGCGAGGGCGTTGGTTTATCAGACGGCCTGTGCCATTGACGCCCAGGATGATCCTAACAGGCTAAGAAGACTTGTTTCAGAGAGCAAGGCCTTTGCCACTGAGATGGCCTGGAGGGTGGTGAATAACGCCATGCAGATCATGGGCGGAATAGGATACACCAACGTGTATCCTATAGAGAAGATGTTGAGGGACGTCAGACTTATCATGATATGGACAGGAACAAACGAGATAATGAGGCTTATCATCCAGCATGAGTTCTACAAGGAGTTTCTGGCAAAAGGGGTAGAGGGAAGGGACATTGAGAAGGACGCTCCAGAGGCCCACATGGAGGAGGAGAAGGTTTACGAGTAAGGGGAGGGATTAGCCTCCCCCTTTTTCCTTTTCAATAAGCACCTTTTTGAGTATTTTTCCTGTGGCGCTCTTCGGTATGCTTTCTACAAACTCTACTTCTCTGATCTTTTTGTAAGGAGCGACCTGTTCGGCAACAAAGTTGATGAGCTCATCCTCTGTTAAGGAGGCGCCTTCTTTTAACACCACAAAGGCCTTTGGAATCTCTCCAGCTTCAAGATCGGGCTTTGGAATTACCGCCGCATCCTTAACGGCAGGGTGGGAAAGTATCACAGACTCTAATTCCGCAGGGGCTATCTGGTAGCCCTTGTACTTTATCATGTCTTTCTTGCGATCCAGGATATAGACATAGCCTTCCTCGTCTATACGGGCTATGTCTCCAGAAAGATACCATCCATCGGGGGTGAGAACCTTTGAGGTCTCCTCTGGTTTGTTAAGATAGCCCTTCATGATCTGGGGACCCCTTATAGCAAGCTCTCCTGGCTCTCCCGGTGGGAGTGTTTTGTTTGGATCCTCCACATCCACTATCTTTAGTTCCGTGTCGGGGATGGGAAAGCCCACTGAGTCTATCTTCACCTTGGATCTATCCAGTGGGGTCAACGTCACCACTGGGCTTGCTTCGGTCATACCGTAGCCCTGTTTCACTATGGCATGGGGAAGGGTTGCTTGAAGCTTTTCGCCTACCTCCAACGGAAGGGGTGCCGCTGCGCTGGTAACGGAGATTAGGGAGGAGAGATCAAACTTATCAAGATCTTTAAATGAGATCAGTGCCAACGCTACAGGAGGAACGATGTAGGTCTTTGTGACCTTGTACTGCTGGATCATCTTCAAAAACTGCTCTAAGTCAAACTTGGGCATTATAACGATGGTGGCGCCCACTGCTAAGCTCACGTTCATGAGAACCGTCATGCCGTATATGTGAAAGAAGGGTAGAAAGGCCAGAATCACGTCGTTTTCCCTTATCTCCCCTGTGCCAATGGTCTGCTTGACGTTTGCCGTGAGGTTGAAGTGGGTGAGCATAACACCCTTGGGAAAGCCGGTGGTTCCAGAGGAGTAGGGGAGTACGGCAAGATCCTGCTTGACGTTTAGCTCAGGGGGCCTCCACTCTTTGTCCAAGTGCTTTTCTATCATGCGCCACATGCCGTTTTCATCATCGGCCAGAATGACCTCTTGTAAGCCCACTTTGTCCTTTACCTTCTCAACCAGAGGAGCAAGGGCGCTTGTTGTTATCATAACCTTGGCCTGGGAGTCTTTGAGCTGATACTCAAGCTCCTTCTCCCTGTACAGAGGGTTTAGGGTGGTGACTGTAGCTCCCGATGCGAGGATTCCGTGGAAGGCTATGACGTACTCTGGACAGTTGGGCATGTTGATGGCCACCACATCACCTTTTGAAACGCCCAAGGATCTGAGTGCGCTGGCAAAGGCCTTTATGTATCTAA
>JALWBK010000126.1 GCA_027037155.1 bacterium
CCTCTGGTACGATCACCTCTACCTTCATGATGGGCTCAAGCAGCACAGGATGTGCTTTGGATGCAGCCTCTTTGAAGGCCATAGAACCAGCGATTTTAAAGGCCATATCTGAGGAGTCCACCTCGTGGTAAGAGCCATCCACCAACTTAACCTTAACATCCACCATGGGATACCCGGCCAGTACTCCTGTCTCCATGGCCTCGCGAATACCCTTCTCAACCGCTGGGATGTACTCCTTAGGAATAACTCCACCCACTATATGATCCTCAAACACAAAACCGCTTCCGGGCTCCAGAGGCTCTATCTCAATAACAACATGTCCGTACTGACCACGACCACCGGTCTGCTTAATATACTTACCCTCAGCCTTGGCCGGCTTCTTAATGGTCTCTCTATACGCAACCTGAGGCTTACCCACGTTGGCATCAACCTTAAACTCACGCCTGAGCCTGTCAACGATGATCTCCAAGTGGAGTTCACCCATACCACTGATGAGGGTCTGTCCCGTCTCCTCGTCAAACCTCACTCTGAAGGAAGGATCCTCCTGAGCCAGCTTAGACAGAGCATTACCAAGCTTATCCTGATCCGCCTTGGTCTTTGGCTCAATGGCAACAGATATAACAGGCTCGGGGAACTCCATGGACTCAAGAACGATGGGATGCTTGATATCACAGATGGTATCTCCAGTGATCACATCTTTAAGTCCTACAGCGGCAGCTATATCTCCGGCCCTAACCTCAGTTATCTCCTCACGCTTATTGGCGTGCATCCTGAGAAGCCTTCCGATACGCTCCTTCTTGCCCCTCCTGGTGTTGAGCACACTATCACCAGTCTTCATAGAGCCAGAATAGACCCTGAAGTAGACCAGCTGTCCCACAAAGGGATCCACCATCACCTTAAAGGCAAGAGCACAGAAGGGCTCATCCTCACTGGGATACCTGACCTCCTCTTCACCGGTCTCGGGATTGACTCCCTTTACCGGAGGAAGATCCACAGGAGAAGGCAGATAGTCAACCACCGCATCTAACAAGGGCTGCACACCTTTATTTTTGAACGCAGAACCACAAAGAACCGGGAAGAAATCAAGGTTTATGGTTCCCTTCCTTATAGCAGCCTTTATCTCATCGGCGGTGATCTCTCCACCCTCCAGGTACTTTTCCATTATGGCCTCATCCACATCGGCCAAAGCCTCTATAAGCTTCTCCCTATATTCCTCAGCGAGATCCTTCAGATCCTCAGGGATCTCCTCGTAATGGTACTTGGCACCAAGGGTCTCCTCTTCCCACACAATGGCCTTCATATCAATGAGATCCACCACACCCACGAAATCCGCCTCAGCTCCAATGGGAAGCTGAACCACCAAAGGCTTGGCTCCAAGCCTCTCCTCTATCATATCCACGGCACCGAAGAAGTCGGCACCAACCCTGTCCATCTTATTGACAAAGACAATCCTTGGGACTCTGTACTTATCAGCCTGGCGCCATACAGTCTCGGTCTGGGGCTCAACGCCACCCACCGCACAAAGCACTGTAATGGCACCATCAAGAACCCTTAAGGATCTTTCCACCTCAACGGTGAAATCCACGTGTCCAGGCGTGTCTATGATGTTGATCCTGTGGTTTCTCCAGAAGCAGGTGGTCGCTGCAGCGGTAATGGTGATACCACGCTCCTTCTCCTGCTCCATCCAGTCCATGGTGGCGGTGCCTTCGTGCACCTCACCGATCTTGTGGGTCCTACCTGTGTAGTAAAGGATACGCTCTGTAGTTGTGGTCTTACCCGCATCTATGTGAGCCATTATCCCTATGTTTCTTATTCGCTCAATAGGCACTCTTGTCTCTTCTACCGCCATGTCTATCTTTACCTCCCTAAGTCGCCGCGTAGTTTAGTATCTGTAATGGGCAAAGGCCTTGTTGGCTTCTGCCATTCTGTGGGTATCTTCCTTCTTCTTTATGGCGCCTCCAGTATTGTTGGAAGCATCTATAAGCTCGTTAGCGAGCCTTTCAATCATGGTACGCTCTTTACGCTCTCTGGCAGCTTGTATTAGCCATCTTATGGCCAAGGTTATCTGCCTATCAGGGTTCACCTCCATGGGAATCTGATAGGTAGCACCACCGATTCTCCTGGGACGCACCTCAAGAATAGGCTTCACGTTCTCTATGGCCTTGTTAAAGATCTCTATACCAGGCTTACCGGTCTTCTTCTCAATAAGATCAAGGGCGGAATAGAAAATCCATTCACAGGTGCTCTTGTTTCCACCGCGCATCATACAGTTTATAAACTTGGTAACAATCTTGCTTCCATACTTGTAATCAGGTCTAACGTCTCTTTTGGGTACCGGTCCTTTCCTTGGCATCTTCTTCCCCTCTTATTTCTTAGGCTTCTTAGTTCCGTACTTAGAACGGGACTGCCTTCTTCCCTCCACACCTGCACAATCCAAAGCACCACGAATGATGTGATACCTCACACCAGGCAGATCCTTCACACGACCACCTCTGACCAGAACGATGGAATGCTCCTGCAGATTGTGTCCGATACCAGGAATGTAGGCGGTAACCTCTATGCCGTTGGTAAGCCTAACCCTCGCCACCTTTCTCAAAGCCGAGTTGGGCTTCTTGGGAGTCACCGTATAGACCCTCGTACAGACCCCCCTCTTCTGAGGACAGCCCTGCAACGCAGGTGCGGAGCTCTTCTTTTTCTTCTTCTCCCTGCCGTACCTCACCAACTGATTTATAGTTGGCATAACTTCACCTCCTTAAGACACCACAAAGCGGCTTAGCAATATATATACGGCCGATTTAGCTGTCAAGAGCCTCGTCGGCCTTTTCTTCTGCCTGCAACGGTACCCTGATCTCCGTATCCCTGTACCTGCGCATTCCAGTACCAGCAGGTATGAGCCTACCCACTATAACGTTCTCCTTCAAACCACGGAGATAATCAATCTTGCCCCTCACCACAGCATCTGCCAGTACCCTGGTGGTTTCCTGGAAGGAAGCTGCGGATATCCAGCTATCGCTCTGCACCGCAGCCTTGGCAATACCCACCAGTATAGGCTTGGCAGTAGCAGGTCTTCCTCCCTCCTCTATCACCCTTCTGTTCTCATCCTCAAACTCAAACTTGTTAACTTCATCCCCAGGCAGGAACCTGGTATCACCAGGATCCTCTATC
>JALWBK010000127.1 GCA_027037155.1 bacterium
TTAATTGCACTCTTTTGTAGGGGTGCAAAGCTCTCCTTCTAAAGGATGCAACAAAGGTATACCTGAGCCTTGGGGCTCACTATAGGTAACCTCCTCCAACCACGCCTTTATGCTTGAATACCCGATCAGCACCTTACAAATGCTTTTAGAATCATAGACCACTAACACCGGAACCGCATCTATCCCCATAGCTATAATCGCATCCAAGTTCCTTTTGACTATCCCCTTAACCTTGGCATAAGAAACCTTGTACTTCTCGTGAGAAAATTCCTTTCGGTGTACCAGCTCGAAGGCATCCCACGGATCCCTACCACTGTAACACATATCATAAAAGGCCCTCGCTCTCTTGAAGGACCCATCGTGGATAGCTAAAGACTTAAACCTCACCTCTTTAAAAACCTTCCTGTTCTCTTTCATCAAGCGAAAGCTCTTGCCGCAGGCGGGACACAAAGGATCAAAGAAAAAGGCCACCGTGTATTCTCCACTACCCTTCCATACCGCCGCCTCTGCCACTTTGGGATCGGCGTAATCGGGAGGGAATGTATAGAGGGCATGGGTACCCAGAAAGCCTATAACTATCAGAAGAAGCATGTACAAAAACCTTCTGCCACTCAAAAGGGTAAAGAACAGCAAACAAACTATGGCCTCAATAAGCAGGCACATCTGGCACAATCTATTTATGACGAAAAACTGAAGATACACCATGTACAGGGAAAACCCCATCCCCAAAGCAACCCATACGGAAAGAAGCTCCTCCAACCAAGAGAAAATAAAAGCCGAAGCAAAGAAGAAGATTCCCCACACAGATAGCGGATAACCTCTTAACACCGCAAAGGGCGTTGAGGAGACGACCTTACATCCCTCGTAAGGACAGAGGGTCTTACCATGCTGCATAAAGTAAAGATCTATCCCAAGAAGAGCCAAGCCCAAGAGCAACAAAAGCCATCGGAACACTCTCATGGCCCATAGATTAATATTTGCAAAGCCCCTTTGCAACACTATATTGATAGATGCCATGGGATTTAAAATCGCGGACACTACTGCAGACACCGGAATACTGGTATGGGCTAAGGACTTAAAGGAGCTCTTTGAAGAAGCAGCCAGAGGACTCTTTCACCTGATGTACGAATCCAGCAAAGTGGAAGCCCAAGAGGAGATAGACTACGAAAGCGAGGGAATTGATCCAGAAAGCACACTAATAAGCATGCTCAACGATATCATCTTTCTGCACGAGGCAAAAAAGATGGTATTTAAAGACATAAAGGTCAACGACTTAAGCCAGCGAAGGGTACACTTCACCCTTTACGGAGAGAAATTTGATCCACAAAAGCACGAAATACTTTCCGAAATCAAAGCCGCCACCATGCACAACATCGCGATAGAGAAGGATAACGGAGTTTACAGATGCAGAATTATCTTTGATGTGTGAGGTGAAGGGATGGGAAGCAAGATCTTCAAGAAAATAGACGACTACAGATGGATGATACCCAAAGACTACAAGCCCGGCATGAGGGTACCGGGCATAATCTACGCTAAGGAGAAGATGCTTTCCAAAATCGCCGAAGACGGCGCCCACGAGCAGGTTGCCAACGCCGCCTTCCTTCCAGGTATAGTGAAGGCCTCCTTAGCCATGCCCGACATACATTACGGATACGGCCTGCCTATAGGAGGAGTGGTTGCTACAGACATAAACAGCGACGGAGTGATTACACCAGGAGGAGTGGGCTTTGACATTAACTGTGGTGTGAGACTCCTAAAGACTGATCTCGAGTTAGAAGACGTTGAAGACAAGCTCACTGAACTCGTTGAAGCCATCTTTCACACAGTACCCAGTGGTGTGGGCTCCGAAGGCGATATCTCCTTAACGAAGCAGGACTTCAAACGGGCATGCAAAAAGGGAGCTGCCTGGGCTGTAGAGGCAGGCTTTGGAACAGAAGAAGACCTTGAGAGGATTGAGTCCCAAGGATCTATACAGGGAGCGGATCCTTCTCTTGTCAGCAAAAAGGCCTACGAAAGGGGGAAAGATCAGCTTGGCACCTTAGGTTCCGGCAACCACTTCCTTGAGATTCAGGTGGTTGACCATCTATTCAATCCTGCCCTTGCGGAAAAACTGGGCCTCTACAAGGGCCAGATTACGGTGATGATTCACACCGGCTCAAGGGGCTTTGGACACCAGATATGCACAGACTATCTCAAGGTAATGGAAGCGGCGGTTAAAAAGTACGGCATAAAGATACCCGATAGACAGCTCGCCTGTGCTCCCTACGACTCAAAAGAAGGGCAAGATTACCTCGCAGCCATGGCCTGTGCAGCTAATTATGCCTGGGCAAACCGCCAAATCATCACCCATTTGGTTAGAAGGGCCTTTGAAAAGGTCTTTGGCGTATCCTCCCAAAGACTTGGGATACAAACCGTTTACGATGTTGCCCATAACATAGTGAAGATAGAAAGGCACAGGGTAAACGGCAAAGAGATGCTACTTGCCGTTCACAGAAAAGGGGCCACCAGGGCCTTTCCACCGGGACATCCCGAGCTACCGGAGATATACCGGGAGACTGGGCAGCCCGTTATAATACCGGGCGACATGGGCAGGGCCTCCTTCGTTCTGTGCGGAACCCAGCAGGCCATGGAGGAAACCTTCGGCAGCACCTGTCATGGAGCCGGAAGGATCCTGAGCAGGAACCAAGCCAAAAAACTTGCCAAAGGCAAGGACATAGTAGGCGAGATGGAGAAAAGAGGTATCATAGTAAGATCCTCCAGCAAGAGAACGCTGTACGAAGAGATCCCCGAAGCTTACAAGGATGCCTCTGAGGTAGTGGATGTGGTACACAAAGCGGGTATTGCTAAACTGGTGGCGAGAATGCGCCCCTTAGGAGTGGTGAAAGGCTGAGGGCTGTAATGCGCTGGCCAGATTTCAAAAAGGCAATCAAAAGATTCTTACCTGTGTTTTTCATCCTGAGCATCTCCTGTACCACCAAGGTAACCATAAAAAGCGTTGCACCTCCTGAAAAGCTCTTACTTCCAGCAAGAAGAATTGCCGTGGCAAAATTCAAGAATGACCATGGAGATACGCTTAGAGCGCTTTTAGAGGCAAAGCTTTCCTCCACCACCGTATTTGGCAAGAGGTTCTACATACTATCTGAC
>JALWBK010000128.1 GCA_027037155.1 bacterium
GATATGTGAAGATGTACGGGGAAGAGCCAACAGAAGAGATAGATCCTCAACTTAAAGAGAGAAGTTTCTCCCACAAGCCCCTGTGGCAAAAATCGCTCATTGTCTTGGCAGGGCCTTTAGCAAACATACTGTTTGCCTGGCTTTTAGTTTACTCAGTAAACGTGGTAGGCTTTCCCACATTAAAGGCCGAAATAGGCAAGGTGCTGCCCAATACCCCTGCGGAAAGGGCTGGGTTAAAGCCCAAGGATCTAATAATCGCTATAAATGGGAAAGAGGTCTTATCTTGGGACGATATGGCAAAGATTATACACTCTCATCCTAACCAGCCACTTACTCTAACTGTTAAAAGAAACGGGAAAACCCTCACGATAAGGATTACCCCAACTGCCAAAAAGATGAAGACTGTGTTCGGGCAGGAAAAGACCGTTGGACTTATAGGAGTTTATCCTTCAGGCGCTACCTTTACCAAAAGGTACAACCCCTTTGTAGCCGCAATTGCAGCCACACAGCAGACCTACAACATGGTGGCCGTGACCATCACAGGAATCGTCAAGCTCATACAGCGCAAGGTCTCCGTGAAGAGCCTTGGCGGACCTATTATGATTGTTCAGATGGCCACCCAACAGGCAAAGTCGGGACTTCTGCAGTTCATCCTGTTTACTGCGCTAATCAGCGTGAATTTAGGGATAATAAATCTTCTTCCCATCCCCATCTTAGACGGAGGCCATATAGTGCTATTCTGTATAGAGGGCATACGGAGAAGGCCCTTAAGCGCAAGAACCAAAGAGATAGCTCAACAGGTGGGGCTTGCCATAATCGTCTTGATAATGCTTTTGGCTATGTACAACGACATTACAAGGATTATCGGCCAAAAGTTCCAGTGACTTAGGTAGAATCTGTGCTTAACATCATCTCCAATTTCTTTTTAAGCGCTTTTATCTCATCGCGCAAAACGGCTGCCCTTTCAAAGGCGAGCTCTTTGGCAGCCTGTTTCATCTCCTTCTCCAGCTTCTTTATCCTCTCCTCAATCTCCCAAGGATTACCCTCAGCAACAACCTCCTCTTCTAAAGGAACGGTGTAGTAATCCCTCTCGTACACGGAAGAGAGCACATCTTTTATGGACTTCTTTATGCTCTGGGGAGTGATGCCGTGTTTCTTGTTATACTCCATTTGCAGCTTCCTTCTCCTCTTCATCTCCTTAATGGCCCTTTCCATAGATCCTGTAATGGTGTCGGCATATAGGATGACCGTACCGTTGACGTTTCTCGCAGCCCTACCAGCCGTCTGGATAAGGGACCTTTCGGAACGCAAAAAGCCTTCTTTATCGGCATCAAGAATAGCCACCAAAGAGACCTCTGGTATATCCAGACCCTCCCTTAATAGGTTAACCCCCACTATCACATCGTAAACACCCCTTCTCAGGTCCCGTATGATTCGCGTTCTCTCAATGGTCTCAATTTCTGAGTGAAGGTACGCCACCTTTATTCCCAAATCCATAAGGTAATCTGTAAGCTCCTCTGCCATCCTCTTGGTTAGAGTGGTAACCAGCACCCTTTCGTTTCTCTCTACCCTCTTTCTTATCTCAAGGTAGAGGTCTTCCACCTGATTCTTGGCAGGCTTTACTATCACCTCGGGATCCATCAGTCCGGTGGGTCTAATTATCTGCTCAACAACATAGGGACCCGATACCTTAAGTTCCCAATCTCCAGGGGTAGCTGAGACAAAAATTACCTGATTTACCATGGATATAAATTCGTCAAAGGTTAAAGGCCTGTTGTCTAAGGCAGAAGGCAGTCTAAAGCCATACTCAACGAGATTCATCTTGCGAGAGCGATCGCCCTCGTACATGCCCCTGAGCTGGGGAACAGTCACATGAGACTCATCTATTATTATCAAGGCATCCTTGGGCAAATAATCTATAAGAGTAGGAGGGGGCTCACCAGGAGCTCTGCCGGTAAAGTGGCGAGAGTAGTTCTCTATCCCCTTGCAGTAACCTACCTCCTGAATCATCTCAAGGTCAAACATGGTCCTCTGCCACAGCCTCTGAGCCTCAACATGTTTTCCTGCAGCCTTCAGTTCCTTGACCCTCTCTTCCAGCTCAAGCTTGATAGAGGTTATGGCCTTTCTCATCCGCTCTTCAGTGGATATGTAGTGGCTGGCAGGATAAACAGTGAAGCGCTCCACCTCCTCAATAACTGCACCGGTAAGCGGATCGATGAGAGAAAGAGCCTCTATTTCATCGCCCCAGAACTCTATGCGCAAGGCCATATCCTCCAGATGGCTCGGGTACACCTCCACCACATCTCCCCTGACTCTGAAAGTTCCACGGGTAAAATCGTAATCGTTTCTCTTGTAGAGTATCCTCACTAACTTTCGCACCACCTCATCTCTTCCTATCTCGTCTCCCACATCCAAGGTGAGCACCATGCCATAGTAGGCTTCAGGAGAGCCAAGGCCGTAGATACACGAGACCGTTGCAACGATTATTACATCCCTCCTTTCCAATAGTGCGCTGGTGGCCGCGTGTCTCATCCTGTCTATCTCTTCATTTATTGAGCAGTCCTTCTCAATGTAGAGGTCCCTCTGTGGGATATAGGCCTCTGGCTGATAGTAATCATAGTATGAGACAAAGTACTCTACCGCATTCTCCGGGAAAAACTCCTTAAACTCAGCGTAAAGTTGTGCAGCCAGTGTCTTGTTATGGGAAATGACCAAGGTGGGACGATTGAGCTGCGCTATAACGTTGGCCATGGTAAAGGTCTTGCCAGAGCCGGTGACGCCCACCAGCGTCATATACTTTACACCCCCTCTCGCCCATTTAACCAATCGCTCAATTGCCTTGGGCTGATCACCAGCAGGTTTATAGCTTGACACAAGCTTGAAACTTTCCATGGCAAGTGCAAAACTATATACTAACTTCAAAATACGCAAGGGAGACAACCAACATGCTGAAAAAGATTCTCTCTATTGTGTTTTTGATACCTTTACTCTCGTGCGGGGGTGGAGGCGGAGGCGGTGGATCCCATTCCACAAGATCACCGCAATGGCTAGTACTCATATACATGGACGGAGATAACAGCCTCAACAGCGTAATAGATGATGACCTGGATGAAATAAGAAGCGTCAATTTTCCGTCCTCAATCAAGGTGGTAGTCCTTGTAGACAGCATAGGAGATAACGGTGGGGAAATATACGAAACTGTCGATGGACACCTACAGAAAACTGCAAATATAGATGAACCTAATATGGGAAGCAAAGAGACTGTAGTGTGGTTTGCAAATAAATTCGTGACAAAATATTCTCCCCAAAAAGTAGCTCTAATCTTTTGGGATCACGGATACGGATGGAGAAGCGCTGGCCCTACAACCCGTGAAGCCGCAGTGGAGAACAATCCACAAGATCTTCTGCTGATGTTTGAAGTAAGAGAGGCATTGAAAGAACTGAAAAACAGCGGAATAAGCGTAAACCTCATAGGTTTTGACGAGTGTCTGATGGGTACAGCTGAGGTGCTGTACGATATTAAAGATTTTGCAGAGGTCATAGTTGCTTCTGAGAACGAGGAAGATCTAAACGGATGGAATTACTCATCCATATTCAACAGACTCATTCAGAACCCCGAAGCCTCAGCCGTCGAGTTTGCCCACATGATAGTAGATGCTTTTAGCGACACTTCTTGCAGTATCTCGTATGGCTGCACACTTGTGGCCATAACTCAATCAGAAATTGAGGAACTTATAAAAGGCGTAAACGAAATAGCACAAACATACAACAGCTCCGTCAATTCATACTTTGCAAGCGCGAGGGTAAATTCCAAGGAGAACCCTAACTTTACAGAGTTTTTGGATCTTTACTCCTTTGCCGAAGAGCTCAATAACACCTTGTCAAACTGCACAGGGTGTCAGCGTGTAATGGACGTTATAGATGGGCTGTACAAGAATTTAGTGGATACCGAGTTCAAAGGAATTGGGATATACTTCCCAGAGGATAACAGCACCAACAGTGGTTACAGCGATTGCTATTTCCTCACAGAAGGATCAAATGCCACATGCAGCTTCAGCTCTCTTGATAACAGTTTCTCTATATCAGTAAATGGATACTACAATCCTTTTACCGAGACCCTATGGGATGATTTCCTGAAACAGTATTACCAGAACCAGGGAGGTCTCCTATGAGGAAAGAAGCGGGCTTCACACTCATTGAACTCTTAGTTGTCATAGTAATACTCGGAATTCTCGCCACCTTTCTGGTACCTAAAATCATGGAAAAACCTGATGAAGCACGGGTTGTTAAGGCAAAGAACGACATCAAAGCCATAGAGATGGCTTTAAAGATGTACAAGATAGATAACGGTATGTATCCAACCACAGAACAAGGGCTTGAAGCGCTTATAAGAAAGCCCACCATACCCCCCATTCCAAAAAACTACAGGGAAGGAGGATACCTGGACACAAACGAGGTTCCCAAGGACCCCTGGGGTAACCCGTACATCTACAGATCCCCAGGAGAAAACGGTAGGCCCTACGAGATCATCTCTTACGGAGCCGATGGCAAGGAAGGTGGCACTGGCGTAAACGCAGACATAAAAAGCTGGGAAATCAAGTGAAGTCAGGGTTCACCCTTATAGAACTGCTCGTAAGTCTCGCCATATTGACGGTGTTTTTAAGTTTCACCTTACCCAAAGTCTATCGCTCTCTAACACAAGTTACCGACACAGATGTTAGTAAACTCAACAAGCTATTAAACAAAGCCTGTGAAAAAGCTCAGGAAACTGGATTGGCCCAGGTTTTAACTGGTCTAAAGGGTGACATATTCATTGAACTCGGTGATGAAAGGATAAAACTCAGCAACGATGTCTCAGATGTGAGAGTAAATGATAAATTGCAAGAGGGAATGAGCTATGAATTCCGCGTATACCCCCAGTGTATAGCAGACAAGGTTGAAATAAGCCTTTCTAATGAGAAGATATTAGTGCTGGAACCTATTAAGCTGACCTTTAAACTACGCTATGAATCGTAGTGGTTTTACCCTTTTGGAAGTGCTAATAGCGCTGTCTATATTTGCCATCGTCTTCGCAGGTACCTACAACCTTATTAACAAAGCCCTTTTCACAGAAAAGAGCGCTCTAACAAGGCTGGATCTGGTGTTAGCATCAACGGAGATGATCAATCTTTTCTGGGACACAGAACCGGAAGAAACAAGCGGTTGGGTAGAAGCCCCCGACAATATGCGCTTTGATAGCTACAAAATAGAAAAAATTCCTCTGGGCATATTTGGCATAAAAAGGGTCTACTGGAGATTCAAAAAAGATGGCACAACAATCACCTACACACTCTACTACTGAAGGTTTCACCCTTCTTGAAATACTAATAGCCACGGTTCTGATGGGCATCATCATATTGGGAGTGGCAAGCTTTTTTAAAGCAATCACCACTGGAGCTACCTACCTTAAAAGCTCAAACCCTCACCTGGACGTTATTCCAAAGCTGGTGACCATAATTTCACAGGACATAAGATGCAGTACGCAGGAGCCACAGGTAGAACATTCTCTTGAAAATGATGTGCTGGTTATGGTTACCACTAACTCGCTAATGTACTCAGGCTCAAAACCTGTAAAGGTAGAGTACTACATTAAAGAAAATGACCGTGGGAAAAAGATACTTTACAGAAAAGAGACGGACGAAGAAGAAGGAAAGGAACTAACAATTCCACTAACCGATAAATTAGAAGGATTTGCATTCAAGTTCTACTCAGGAAACCAATGGACAGACAAACCATCAGACATCGTGAAGATTACACTGAAGGTGGGTGGTAAGGAATACAGCTTCGTAGCGAGAGGGATAGCCGTTGAATAATAGAGGCTCTGTACTGCTGTTGGTACTCATAATAGTAGCCACCATAGTGGGAACCATAACAATGGTGGCAGAAAGAGCCGCTACAAGATACGCACTCTCAGAAAGCATTTTTGTCGACAATCAAGCAGCTTACTACTTCCACTCAGCTTTAAAGGTGGTGAAAAGAATAATTGAGGAAGACAACAACGCATACGATTCCCCAAAAGACGACTGGGCAAGCCTTCCCCCCATTGAGATGGAAGGGGCAACAATGTACGTAAAGGTCTTTCCTCTAAATCAAAAGATCAATCTAAATTTACTGGCCAGCAAAAATACGAAACTGGAAAAAAGAGTTAGTGAAGCGATCCATGCTCTTCTGCAGGACCAGAACATGCCAGAAGATACTTTAGAATATGTCAAAGAGAAGGTTGAAAAAAAACCCTTGTACTCACTAAAGGAGCTTTACTTTGCTGAAGACGTTAAAACATGGTACACCAAGCTACACCGATACCTAACAGTGGATGATCCCACTGGAAAGATCAACATCAACTTTGCTTCGGATTACGTTATAAATACTTACGTACCAGAACTCTCCCCCTGCACAGAAGAGATCATCTCAAGAAGAAAAAACGATCCATTCAAAAACATAACCCAGATGAGAGAATTAGGATGCATAAGCGATGAAGACTACTTAAAAGTCCAGCCCTTTATATCGACCAGCAGTGACTACTTCGGGGTTGAAATACAAATCTCCATAGGCGATAACAGCAGACACGCTACTGCTGTCCTCAAGCGGGTAGCGCCTGGTAAAGTTGAAGTGGTAAAGTACTTTGAGGGCAAAGGCTTCTATGAATAGCGAGACCGTCATAATCGTAGCAAGACAAGAAGAGGTAGAATTCTTCAACTCAGAAGGGGAAAAGATAACCACTGAGAACCTTTCCTCCTTTAAAAAGATATACATCGTGCTACCTGATAGAGCCTTTTTCTTTTTCCAAACAGAAATAGTGGCCAAAAGGCCCAAAAGAGCCGTTGAAGCCTTCGCCAAAAGCAACTTTCCACAAAACTGGAGCTTTACGGGATATGTGAAAGATACCTTTCCAGTAATAGGCTACCTTTTCTTCAAGGACAGGGTGCCTCAAAAGATACAGGAGCTGCTTGCCCGAGCAGATATAATAACCACACCCTTTCGGATTAGCTGGGTTAAGAAAAAGGATAACTTCCTTTACAAGGGAGACAAGATAAGTGCCTGTATAAAAGAAGGTAAACTCATCTTTTACGGACCAGAGAAAGATCCCAAATGCACTGACGCTGATGTGATAGAACTCAAAGATACCAAACAGATTATCACTTCCCTTCTGGAAACATTAAACGATCCCAAAGCGAAGGATTCTTTGGATCTTGACGTTGGCGAAAAGAAAAACCCACTAAGCCTCCTAAAGCCATACATGGACACCATAACTGTTTGTAGCCTTGCTATTATAATGACCGTTTCTGGAAGTTTTCTAAGATACAGGGCACACACTGTAAAAATACAACATCTACAAAAGAGTATAGAAGACATCTACAAGAAGGTTTTTGGGCCAAAACTTCCCACAGACCCTTACGGAATGCTTCTGTTCAAAGCCCAAAAGGGTAGCAAAAGTAGCTCCCTGAGTCCTATGAAATTGCTATACCTTCTAAGCAAAGCCGGTGATCCTGGAGATATAACAGTTGAGAGGCTTAGCATATCAAAGAACACGGGCGTAAAGATAGAGGGAAGCTGTGCAAACTACAATGTGCTTGTGGACTATGTTAAAAGGATCAATCAGCTTCTAATAGAATGTCCCATAACTATTGAATCTACATCCCAAAAGAGAGACAAGTTGAGGTTCACCCTGAGATGCTTAAAGAAAGGATAAGAGAAATTATAATCATAGCAACAGTCGTTGTATGCTCACTGATTATCTTCTTAACATCATCTTCTATAAAGAAGATGGATGCCGAGGAGATCAGGCTGAAGAGAAAGTACTCCAAGGTAGTAGATTTATACCACAAGGTTGAAACGTCCCAAAGGGAAAGGAAGCGATTTGAAAAGGATATAATTATGCTTGTATCTCACCTATCTAAAAAGCTAAATTTAAAAGGAAAAATAGTATCCTCCAGCTCTTTCAAGACACCAGAAGGTAGCGGAATATACATGAAAGTAAGAAGGCTCACTTTAAACCAGCTAACCGATTTGCTTTCTGAGATTGAAAGTTACAGCAATCTTGAGATTCTGGCCTTTAAACTCAGACATAACATGTACAGAAAACAACTACTTGATGCAGATATTAAAGTTTTGAGAAGAAACCTTTTCTAACAAACGTCGCTGTTCTTCAAACATCTTCTGTTTCTCTTCAGGGGTGTAATCGGTGTATCCTAAAAGATGGAGAATGCCGTGTACTATCACGAACTTAAGCTCATCCTCAAAATCTACACCCAGCTCCTCCGAGTTCTTCATCACAACCTCAGGACATATTAGGATATCACCAAGGTAATCTCCCTCTCCTGTAAAGGCCATGACGTCCGTTTCCGCATCCACGTTGCGAAAGCGAAGGTTGTACTCCTTAATCTCATTTGCAGAAACAAATACGATACTCAGATAAGCATCGCTAAGCTCTAAACTCTCCAGCACCGCTTTTACAAAGCGCCTAAGCTCACTGTGTCTTATCTTTGCCCCTACCCGGTTCAGAACCGTTATCCCCACTCTCCCTCTTCTCCTGCTCAGGATACTTGACTCTCCGATGGTACAGACTGATAAGCATCTTCACAAAAACATCCCTTATGGTTTTCACATCCTTGAAAGTTAGATCACACTCATCCAACTGCCCATCCATAAAAATATTATTTATAACCGAAGAAACCATGTTCTTTATCTTGGATGGAGTTGGCTCATCTAAAGATCTTACAGCAGCCTCCACACAATCTGCAAGCATCACTATAGCAGCCTCCTTGCTGCGAGGCTTTGGACCAGGATACCTGTACAGGCTCTCATCAACCTCCCCTTCCACCTTTTTGGCCTTGTGATAGAAGTAGCTGATTAAGCTCGTTCCGTGATGCTGCTCTATTATGTCCACCACACAACGGGGAAGGCCATACTTCAACCCAAGCTCTACCCCGTCCTTTACATGGCTTATTATGATGAGTCTGCTCATATTGGGGGAGAGCTTGTTGTGCATACTCAATCCCATGGTATTTTCCACAAAGTATTTGGGATTTTTGAGCTTCCCTATATCGTGGAAGTAGCCACCCACCTTAGCTAAAATGGGATTGGCTCCCACGGCACTAGCCGCAGTCTCAGCCAAAACTCCCACGTACATAGAGTGGTTGTAAGTGCCAGGTGCCTTTTCAAGAAGTTTCCTTAAAAGCGGATGGTCAAGGTTGGCAAGCTCCAGCAAGCTTAGGTCCGTAACCACACCAAAGAAACGCTCAAACAAAGGCAAAGAGGCAAAGGATGAGAAAAAGACCGATACCCCAGCCAAAAACGGGGCCAAGAAGATCAACCAGGAAACCTCCGCCTCGTACACAAACGCCGCAATTGAAAGCAAAAATAACGAGGCAACTCCCAATATTATACCCCTTAAAAAGGCATTGGCGCCTCTACCCAGCCTTATACCACCTCCAGCGCTTATGGAGGCTATCACCACCACAAAGGGCATATAAGAGAAGCCCGAAGGCAAGAAGGAAAGCAGAACTGCCGTAAAAACAATGGGCAAAAGGGCAAGGGGATAGCCAAAGATGAAGGCCGAAAGCAACCCCACCAGAAAAACGGGAGAAGAAAATCCCAAAACCAGCTTACCCATCCCAGCGTAAGGCGAGAAGGCCTTGTGAAACACCCATATAAAGAGCCTAACAAAGGCAACAGATTCAAACACCAGAAAGAGAAAGAGACGATGGGCGTCTAAAAAGTTTATCCTTCCGAAGTTGTAAACGCGCTTCCACAAAAGTGTAAAGACTACACTTGCCACAACGGTAAAAAGGAGCAAGGCTAAGAACAGCCTGTAAAAGGGTCTTTCAGAGATAAACTCGGATAGGATCTTCAACTTTTTGTAAATTTCACGGGTAACGCGCTGTCCCTTGGCTACAATAAGCTCCCCTTTTCTTATCTTAACCTTTACCGGTTCAACGGAAGAGAGCCTTCTTTGGATATACTCTTTGGTCAGATCGTCATCGTAGTAAAGACTTGGCTTTACCAAAGGAGTCAACAGCTTTGTAAAGGCAGGGACAAATTTTGTCTTATCCAAAGGAAAGATCTCCATTAATACCCTGTGGACAAGCTTGCTCACATCCTTCAGCTCAAAGATATCGGAGCTCTCGGTAGGGTAAAGGTATCTCTTCAA
>JALWBK010000129.1 GCA_027037155.1 bacterium
TGGCCGTTGCCACAAGGGGACTGGGAGCACCGTGGATACTCATGTGTGACATGCAGGACGCTTTAAGTCAGAGGGATACCGGCTGGATGATGATATTTGCACAGAACGCACAGCAAGCCCACGACTTTATACCCATTGCCTATAAAGTAGCAGAACAAGTGCACCTACCTTGCATGGTTTGTATGGACGGCTTTCTCATCTCCCACACGGCAGAACCGGTAGAGCCTTTGGAGGAAAAAGACATTGAGCCTTTCCTTCCAGACTTCAACCCAGAACTCAAAGTAAGAGAAGCCGCAACCCTCTGGCCCATACCGGACCCAGATACTTACTACGAAATTAGAAGAGAGCTCTTTGAAGACCACAAAAAAGCCCTGTCCGTCTGGCAAGAGACTTTCAATCATTGGAAAGCACTAACCGGACGGGAGTACCATCCCATAAGGGGATACTTTTCAGAAGACGCCCGCTACGCCTTTGTCTGCATAGGAGCAACCGTTGAAACAGCTATATACACGGCTTTAAGCCTAAGGGAAAAAGGTGAAAAAGTAGGGGTAATCGGCATAACCGTATTCAGACCCTTTCCAACAAGGGAACTCGCCCAAATCTGTAAGGATCTTGATAAAGTCCTTGTGATAGATAAGGCCATATCCTCTGGCAAATCGGGGATTTTACAACAGGAGGTACAGGAAGTGGTCTCAAATCTTGTGGTAGGATTTATTGGCTCCATGGGTGGAAAGGATCTCACACCCCAAAGGATAGAAGCATTTTACCAAAAGGCACTCTCCCTTGAGGAGGGTACACTGTGGATCTAAATCTGTTCAAAAACCACAAACTTGAACCGGGCCATTCCGCCTGTGCGGGATGCGGTGCCGCCATTGCTATGAAGATCGTATCAAGCGTCGTACCCACAAACACCCGCGTGGTGATACCGGCATGCTGCTGGTCCATCATTCTTGGCAAACACCCGTTCTCATCCCTCAAGTTAGCGGCAATACATTCCCCCTTTGCCTTTGCGTCAGCCTTTGCAACCGGTATAAAAGCCGCCCTTGAAGCAAAAAACGACAACTCTCTAGTAATGGTATGGGCAGGAGACGGTGCCACCTACGACATAGGCTTTGGACTTCTCTCAGCAGCAGCCGAAAGAAATGAAAACATCCTCTATATATGCTACGATAACGAAGGGTACATGAATACAGGTGCCCAGAGAAGCTCTGCCACTCCTTCCCAAGCCGTAACCCCCACCACACCTAAAGGAAAAAGAAGGCCCAAAAAGAACATCGTGGAGATACTAAATGCCCACGATATCCCTTACATAGCCACAGCCTCCATAGCCTACCCCGAAGATATGATAGCTAAAGTAAAAAAAGCTTTAAAAATAAGGGGCTTCAAATTCATTCTCATACAATCACCCTGCCCTACTGGCTGGGGCTTTGACCCATCATTGACAGTTAAGATCGCGAGACTGGCTGTGGAATGTGGGATCTTCCCACTTTTGGAGATAGAAAACGGAAGCAAAAGAATCACACTTCATCCCAAAGGCACTCCCAAAGAGGAGTACTATGCTCTTCAAAAAAGATTCGAGCCCAAGGCGCTCTAACATTTTTGATCGCTACGCCTTGGAGTACGACAACTGGTATAACGAGAACAAAAACCTCTACCTTTCAGAAGTTGAAGCCTTAAAAATACATCAACCTTTTGGCTACTCCTTGGAAGTGGGAGCAGGAACAGGCCGCTTTGCTCTACCATTAGGAATTCACGTAGGGGTAGACATCTCCCTTGAAATGCTCAAGATAGCAAAGAAAAGAAGCTTAAAGGCAGTTGCAGCCTGCGCCGAAAGGCTTCCGTTTCCAAGCAGCACCTTTGACACCGTGCTCTTCATCTTCACACTCTGCTTCTTAAAGAACCCTCGTCAACCCATTGAGGAAGCAAAAAGAGTACTAAAACCAAATGGTACAATAACAGTTGGTTTCATAGACAGAGACAGCCCTTTAGGAAAGCTATACGAAGAGAAAAAGAAAAGCAGCAAGTTTTACAAAGAAGCCCACTTCTACAGCACACAGGAGATCATATCGCTTCTTAAAAAGCACAAATTCCGCTTAAAACTGATAACACAAACCCTATTCACAGTAGAAAACAAAATCCAGCCAGTGAAAGAAGGTTACGGCGAAGGCGGGTTTGTAGTAATCTCTGCCAGCAAGATCTAAAGAACGAAAGGAATTATCCGATTTCTGACGGACTCTATATAGCTCTCGTATTCAGCTTTGTATTTTTCCAGCAACTTTTCCTCTTCAAGGACAGCCAACGTGTATCTTAAAAAGAGCCACACAGGAGTAAGCAACACTCCATAAAAGGCGTTATGCATAATACTCCAACCAAAAGCCCAGAGAATATCCCCAAAGTACATGGGATGTCTCACAACACCATACAACCCGCGGGTTCTAAGCTTCCATCCCTCCCTCTTTGCCTGCATAATCTGAACAAAGGCCCCAAGAACCACAGCCACACCAGCCCAGAAGAAAATTCCTCCCAGAAACCTTACAACACCCTCACTCAACTTAAGGGAAGGCTGAGGAAGAAGAGGTATAACCAACCTGGGAACCTCAAACATCAAAATAGCAACAATTCCCGTGATCGCATAAACAATTCTTTTGTATTTTCTTCTGGAAATAAACACCAAAAACTCAAGCACAATAGCACAACACGCCACCACCGCCCAAAAGAAGACATTATTCCACATCCCACAGCTCACGATTTACCTCCACAAAGTTAACACACCTGTTGAGTTTTACTGCTCTTAACTTAGCTGAACCATTATAAAACAGCAACCAAGCACCAGTTTTGGGTTTGGAAGGTGTGAAATAAGCTTTTAACACTTGACTGGCATGGGTTTTCCCTATAATTAGTGGCAGCCAGAAAGCGCGGAGGTGAATGAGATGGCAAGAAGGTGTGAGATATGCGGAAAGCAAACCATTTTCGGTCACAAAATCAGCCACGCCCACAATGTGAGCAAGAGAAAGTTCTACCCTAATATACAGAAGGTCAAGGTGCGCCTGCCTAACGGACAGGTCAAGAGGATTAAGGTGTGCACCAAGTGCTTGAAAGCGGGGAAGGTGGAGAAGGTAGTTTAACTATC
>JALWBK010000130.1:0-3451 GCA_027037155.1 bacterium
ATGATGAAGAAGGCCCCTTGCTCGTTTTTCATAGAGCAGTTGAGACTGGGATAAAGAGGCTTTCCAGACCGTGGTTGGAGATGTTTATCTCTGGCGTTATCGGAGCTGTGCATGTAACCTTTGGAGCTGTGGCTATGGCAGCCGCAGCAGGGGCTCTTATGGAAGTGGGCCGGACGGTGGCCACTTTGGTGGGAGCGCTGTTCTTTCCGTTGGGTTTTATTCTTTTGAAGCTCTCCCACAGCGAGCTTTTTACCGAAAACTTTCTGGTTCCTGTGATTCCTGTCTTTGAAGGCAATGAAAGAATTTACAAGCTTTTAAAGCTGTGGGGACTCACCCTGATGGGTAATATTACCGGCGCTGTTCTCTTCTATCTTTTAGTGAAGGTTGGTGGTAGGCAGGTTTTGGGTGATCTTCCTGCTTCTTACTTGCAGCATCTTGCCGTCTTTAAACTTTCAAGGCCCTTTGTGGAAACCTTCATAAGCGCTTTGTTTGCAGGAGCTATAATAACCACTATGACGTGGCTTGTTTTATCAACCGAGGACGATGTGGCAAAGCTGGTGGCGGTGTGGTGTTGTATCTTTGTGATGGCTGTAGGTCATTTCACCCACGTTGTGGTGTCAACCTCTGAAGTCTTGTTGGGATCTCTCTACGGTGCCCACGTTACCCTGTCTCTTTGGTGGAATAAGCTTTTTTTGCCAGCAACTTTGGGAAATACTATGGGAGGTATGCTTTTAATAGCCATGCTACATTACCTTCAAGTGTTGCACTCTAAAAAGGCCCACGTTGACTATTTGGCTAAAAGGGATGAGGCTTTGGAGACCGCAATAAGGGAAAAACTGAGATTGTGAGGTGAGTTATGGCTGTGACTTTGGACCTTTCTGGGAAGGTTGCTTTAGTTACAGGGGCAAGCAGGGGAATAGGTAGGGCTATAGCAGAGGCACTGGCAGAGGCAGGGGCTGGTGTGGTGCTGTTTAGCAGAAAAAGAGAGCTCTTGGAGCAGGTGGCTGAGGGTATAGAGAGATCGGGAGGCAAAGCCTGGGTGGTTGCAGGAAGTGTTGATAATGAGAGTGATGTGGATGTTCTTTTTAATTTTTTGGAGAGGGAGTTTGGGAAGCTTGATATTCTCGTTAACAACGCGGGGGTTAGTCCCCATTTCGCACCCTTTGCCCAGACTTCTGAGAGGGATTGGGAGTGGATGATAAATGTTAATCTCAAAGGTGTCTTTTGCTTTTGTAAGAGGGCCTTTCCCCTGTTGAAGAAAGGAACAAATGCCAACGTGGTTAACGTTTCCTCCATTGTAGGATTGGTGGGTATGGGCAACATAGCCGTTTACTCTGCCACCAAAGGGGCTCTAACCACCTTTACCAAATCCCTTGCAGTGGAATGGGCTGCGCACGGTATAAGGGTCAATGCCGTGTGTCCGGGATTTATTGAGACCGATATGACCTCCAAAGTCAGGCAGAATAAAGATGTTGTCAACTATCTTTTGATGAGAATTCCTATGAGGAGGTTTGGTGCACCTAAGGAAGTGGCTGAAACTGTTCTCTTTTTGGCCTCTCCATTGGCTTCGTATGTCACTGGTCACTGTTTGGTGGTGGATGGAGGATGGCTATCGTGGTGATTAGTTGTTAACTTATAGGAAAGAAAACTTAAAGGAGGTACGTTATGGGAAAGGTAAAAGGGATAAAGTTCGTGTGTAATATATGCGGAGAGGAACACGGTTACGTAGAGGTTGATCAGCTTATAGAGCATGTGAAGAAGAGTCCCACTCCAATTTTTTCTTGTCCCAAGTGTGGTGAGGATGGACTGTCCCATATCAACAATGTTCATCTTAAGGTTCTTGCCAAGTACATAGAGATTCTCAATACAATATGGGATGCTGTGGAGGATGAGAGGAGCAAGTTGGCAAGCCATGGAGTGACTGTGGAAATAGTTACCGATTAAAAGGAGGCTACCATGCTCTTGCCTCGGGGAAAGCCAGTATACTCAAACCTCAAAACAAAGATTGTGAAGTTTGATAGTTTATTGGACGAGTTGAAGGAGGAGACCTTCACGGGCTATGTGCAGGTGGAGTTGTCTAATGCCACTGGTGTCGTTTTCATGGAAAGAGGGATTATAGTAGGGGCCTTTGTGGACAAAAAGGATGTGGAGAATCCCCTCTCGTATATTTTGGCGGAAAGCCTTAGGGATCCCTCTGGTCTCATCAGCGTTTTTGCATTGGATCCTGAACTAATAAGCGTACTATCTTCTGTTTACGGTAAAAAGCCCGCCATAAAGGGATTTCCTTTTGAAGTGGTGGATGTGGAAAAACTGTTGGATAGGCTTTCAAGGGAGGAGTTTACCGGAGCGTTGACCATTGAGGATCCTGCCAAAGAGGCCGTCTTTCTCATGTTCTTTTTCCAGGGAGAACCCTTTGAGTATACTTATGAGGATCTTGAGATTTCTCTGTCTGGAGAGGCGGCAGTTGAGAAGCTGTACGAGCTGAACCAATCGGATACGGCAAAGCTTGATCTCATTCCCTCTGAGCTTGAGGCGACCATATCGGATCAAGAGGAGGGTGAGGTTATAACTGGGGATTTAAGGGCTGAGGTGCAGAAGTTTTTTGATGGTGTGCTTCCGGAATTACTGGAAGAGCTTTCAATTGTGGATTTGAAAAAAGCAGCGGTTGATTTGGCGGAGGAGTATCCCTTCCTTGATCCCTTTGCTCCTTCTGTCTATGTGGAGGATGGCAGGCTTGTGATAGAAGAGGATGTGCCTCCAGAGGCCTTGCTTGATGGGCTCTCCCAGTGGCTGAAAAGGCTTGCGTCTATGTTGGATGAGAAAAAGAGAAAGACCATGTATGCCTTTGCCCTTGATAGGGTTAAAAATAAGAAGTTGCTGGAGCCTCTTCTGAGGGCGCTTCAGTAGGGGTGTTATTATGGCTGTGGTGGGTATAAACGAGCAACAGATGAGCGTTATCCGTAAGGCTTTGATGAACTTTAAATCAAAAACGGGAGCTTTGGCATCGGTATTGTCACACAGCAGCGGCTTGATAGTTGCGTATTCTATGACGGATCAGTTGCCTATAGAGGCGCTTTCGGCTTTGATGGCAGGGCTCTTTGCAGCATCAAGAGAGTTTTTTGGGCTTTTGGGCAAGTCTCTCACTGGCTCCATAATGATGGAGGGAGATAAATTTTCGGTGTACGCCACCCACATAACCGACGACTTTCTCTTTTTCGTGGTATTTCCAACAGATCAGGTGCGCTTAGGTGTTTTGAAATTGCATATAGGACAGATTAGAAGGAAGCTATCTCCAGTGCTTTCGGAGCTTGATACCACGGTCTTTTCGTGGAGCGTTAAGCCTGCAAAAAAAGCCGATTCAACGGAAGATGTGCGTAGTTCTGAGAAGCCATTGGGTGGAGGTATTGACAGTATAATAGAGAAGCTGAAGGAGGAGTTGGAGAAAGGGCTA
>JALWBK010000130.1:3461-10131 GCA_027037155.1 bacterium
GGCTAAGTCAGCAATAAAACTTGGAGGTCGGGGATGCTTTTGAGAAGGGTACCCATAAGGCGTAAGCTTATGTTTATAAGTGCTGGTTCCGTTTTGGTTGTTTCTGCTGTGATTGGAGTAATGGCTGTGTTTTTCCATACGCACGTTCTGAATCAGCAGATAAAGGACGCCGGTACAAACATGGCCTATGCCTTGGAGATTTCTGTGAAGGAGCCACTTTTAGCCAACGATGTAGTTGGAGTGAAAAATCTCTCCGTGGCTTTTGCAAAGCCATTTTACGTCTTGATGGATGCCATTTATAAGGGTGATGGTACTTTGGCGGCTGTTAGTCCTGAGAACAAAGCAGCTCTTAAGCTTTTGGATCCGGCTTTTAAGAAGCTGATGTTGGAACCTGGAGATGTTCATGTAGTTAAGCTGAGTCTCTCACAGCCTTTAAAGGTTAAAGGGCTTAGCTACTCCAGCGTCTTTGTTCTGCATAGAAAGATATACGCGGGAAGACTTGGTCATATCTTTATTGTTATGCCCACCGCCTTTGAGGCTGTGGTGAAGACGCAGAAAAAGATGGTGATGTTTACCAATCTCATTTCCCTTCTGTTTATAGTTATAGCCCTCGTTCTGATAACCGTGGTTGGCAGGGATATTGCTACAAGATTGGAGTACCTCAGGGGTAGGGCTGAGAGCATATCCTTAGGTGAGTTGGATGTTTCTATTGATTATGTGGAAGATGGTGATGAGATAGATGCTCTTGCTGAGGCTTTGGAGAGGATGAGGATCTCCCTCAAAGCGGCTATTGATAGGTTGAGGAAGAGGAAATGATAGTAACACCTGAGAATATCAGAATTAAGGTTGTTTACTATGGCCCCGGTGCTTCGGGTAAGACCACTTCAGTAAGGTATATAGCACAGAAGTTGGGAGCCAAGAATCTTGTGGAGATAAGCGAGGCTACAGGCCGAACCGTCTTTTTTGACTATCTTCCGGTGGCAAAGAGAATAGGTGATAGGGAGGTTTTGGTCTCTCTATATACCGTGGCGGGGCAGGCCGTTTATGCTACCACCAAAAAGCTCATTCTCAACGGAGCGGATGGGATTGTCTTTGTGGCTGACTCTTCAAAGGAGAGATTGGAAGAGAATGTAGCCTTTTTGAAGGAGCTTGATGAGTTCTTGAGAGAGATCGGTATGGATCTCAACTACATTCCCTTTGTTCTGCAGTACAACAAGAGGGATCTTGAAGATGCCCTGCCTTTGGATGTGCTTCAGGAGAGGTTGAATACCTTTGGTGTTCCCTTCTACGAAACAGTTGCCTGTGAGGGGAGGGGGGTCTTGGAGGTATTTGATGCTATAGTGGCTCTGATACTTGATAGATATGGGGTGGGCTGCTGATGATGGGATTTGAGCATCCTTTGGTGGAAAGATACGCGTCCAAAAGAATGATGGAGCTCTTCTCTCCAAAGAAGAAGTTTACCACCTGGAGGCAGCTCTGGGTGGCTTTGGCTGAGGTGGAGAGGGAGCTTGGTCTTCCCATAACTGAAGAGCAGATAGAGGAGTTGAAGGCCAACGTTGAGAATCTGAATCTGGAAAGGGCCAAGGAGCTTGAGCGTATCTTTAAGCACGACGTTATGGCTCACATCCACGCCTTTGGAGAGCAGTGTCCCAAGGCAAAAGGCATCATTCATCTTGGAGCCACCAGTTGCTATGTCACGGACAATACCGATGTTATCATCATCAGAGATGCGCTGAGGATCGTCCTTGAGAGGCTGGTTAACGTTATAGCGGTTTTGTCGGATTTTGCCCAAAGGTATAAAGAGATGCCCTGTTTGGGGTATACCCACCTTCAGGTGGCTCAGCCAACTACCGTTGGTAAGAGGGCTGCTTTGTGGCTGCAGGACTTTGTGGAGGATTTGAGAAACGTTGAGTTCGTTCTTGAGAACCTCAAGTTTAGAGGTGTAAAGGGCACCACAGGCACTCAGGACAGCTTTCTGAAGCTCTTTGGAGGGGATGAGGAGAAGGTTAAAGAGCTGGATAGAAGGGTCGCTGAGAGATTTGGCTTTAAAAAGAGATTCATCGTAACCGGGCAGACCTACACCAGAAAGCAGGACTATTTTGTTGCTCAGGCCCTTTCAGGCATTGCCCAGTCTGCCCACAAGATGGCTACGGATATCAGGATTCTCATGTCCTTTGGTGAGATAGAGGAGCCCTTTGGGAAGGAGCAGGTGGGCTCTTCTGCCATGCCTTACAAGCGGAATCCCATGAAGTCAGAGAGGATGTGTGCCCTTTCCCGGTTTGTCATGTCGCTTTTGGAGTCTTTTGAGTACACCCATGCCACCCAATGGATGGAGAGAACCTTGGACGATTCTGCCATCAGAAGGTTGGCCATACCAGAGATGTTTATGGCTACTGATGCGGTGCTCATTCTGGCTGCCAACGTGGTTGGTGGTTTGGTGGTGTATCCTAAGGTCATTGATAAAAGGTTAAGGGAAAACTTGCCCTTTGTGGCGGTGGAAGAGATACTGATGGAGGCGGTTAAAAGGGGAGGGGATAGGCAGAAGCTGCACGATAAGATACGTAGATACGCCTTTGAGGCATCAAAGAAGGTGAAAGAGGGGGGTACCAACGATCTGCTTGACAGGATAGCTGCCGATGAAGAGTTTGGCCTGAGCAAGGAGGATCTTGACAACTTGCTTGATCCCAAGCGCTTCATAGGAAGGGCTCCCTCTCAGGTGGTGGAGTTTATGAAAGAAGAGGTGGAGCCTATACTTGAAAGATACAAAGATCTTATAGGCGGTGTTGAGGAAGTAAGGGTTTGACACCTGTTATCTCCCATCCCTGGAAGCTCACCTATAAAGAGGCGGTGGAGCTTCAAAGATCCTTATCATCTAAAGTTGTAAGGGAAGGTTCTCCCTATGTTAGGTTGATTGCAGGTATAGATTGTTCCGCTTCAAAGTTTGGCAAAGTGGGCTTTGCGGCTGTTGTGGTGGTGAGTTACCCTGAGCTTGAGGTGGTGGAGGTTGCCTCTGCTTCGGGGGAGTTGAATATGCCCTACATTCCGGGACTTCTCTCTTTTAGAGAGACCCCCCTGATAATAAAGGCCTTAGAAAAACTAAGGTACGATCCGGATATCTTTATGGTGGACGGACAAGGGATAGCTCATCCGAGACGTTTGGGCATAGCTTCTCATATAGGTGTCATCTTTGACAAACCTTCTATTGGTGTTGCTAAAAGTAAGCTTGTTGGTAGCTTTGAAGAGCCTGGATTGGAGAAGGGTAGCTGGAGCTATCTTACCGATGGCAATGAGGTGATAGGTGCTGTTTTAAGAACAAGGGACAGGGTAAAGCCAGTGTTTGTTTCTGTTGGGCACAAGGTTTCTTTGGATTTTGCCGTTGAGCTCGTTCTGTCCTGCTGTCTTAGGTATAGGCTCCCAGAGCCCACCAGGTTGGCTCACATAGAGGTCAACAGGGTCAGAAGGCTCAGCTCTTAGCAAAGGGTCTAAACTTGTTGGTTATAGGTAGTCTGCGGTCCTTTCCAAAAGCCCTTGGGGTGATCTTTATACCAGGTGGAGCTTGGCGGCGCTTATACTCGTTGCGATCCACCATCTGTATCACCCTCTTCACCGTTTCCTCGTCAAAGCCCATGGCCACTATCTCTCTGTAGGAGCGGTCCTCTTCAACGTAGGCTTTCAGTATGGGATCAAGCACCTCGTAAGGCGGTAGTGTATCCTGGTCGGTCTGATTGGGCCTTAGCTCGGCGGAAGGCGGCTTTGTAAGGACTCTCTTGGGTATCACGTCAAAGCCTTTGGTTCTGTTATAGTACTCCGCCAGCCTGTACACCATGGTCTTCATTACATCTTTGATGACTGCAAATCCGCCTGCCATGTCTCCGTAGAGCGTAGCGTATCCACAGCTCATCTCGCTCTTATTACCTGTGGTAAGCACCAGCCATCCGAACTTGTTGGAGATAGACATCAGGATGGTGCCCCTTATTCTCGCCTGCAGATTCTCTTCAGTCACATCTTCGGGCATATCGCCCCAGACGTTCTTTTTCAGCTCCTGATTGAAGGTGTAAAATATATCCTTAATGGGTACCGTATAGGTCTGAATGCCCAAGTTTTTGGCAAGCTCTTCTGCGTCTTCTATGCTCTCCCGGGAGGTGTATTGAGAGGGCATAAGCACCCCAACCACTCTCTCGGGCCCCAGGGCTTCCTTGGCTATAGCGGCTACCAAAGATGAGTCTATGCCACCGGAGAGACCAATGAGCACCTTTTTGAATCCGTTTTTGTTCACATAGTCCCTCGTGCCTACCACCAGTGCCTTGAAAATCTCCTCTTCAACGGGGGGCGACTCCTCTATCCTTGGAGCTATGGGTTCTCTGTCCCACTTTTCGTATGGGGCAACGAAGACTCTTTCCACTTTACCTTCGGCTAAGTTGCTCTCCTTCCTTATCCTCGGATCGTGGAGCCTTGTTCTGAGTACCGACTCTGCGTTAATATCTATAATCAACAGGTCCTCTTCAAATATCTTTGCCCTCGCGAGGATGCTTCCCTGGGGGCTAACCAAAAAGCTTCCCCCGTCAAACACCAGCTCGTCCTGTCCTCCCACAAGATTCACATAAGCTACATAGACGATAGAGTCCATTCCCCTTACAGAGATCATCTTTTCCCTGTACTCTCGCTTTCCGGCGTAGAAGGGGGAGGCCGAGATGTTTATGATGAGCTCTGCCCCTGCAAGGGACTGTAGGTGTCCTGGCCCGTCGGGGTACCATATATCTTCGCAGATGTTTACCCCAACTCTGCAGCCCCTTATTTCGTATATAGGAATCCTCCTACCTCTGCTGAAGTATCTGTCTTCATCGTAAACCGAATAGGTGGGCAGAAATATCTTGTGGTACACATCCACTATCTTGTGCTGGTATATTATGGCAGCGGCATTGTATATGTCTTCATTGAGGTCCACGAATCCCACAATGGCGACTATGTTACCCACATTTTTTGCTATCTCGTGGATGGTTTCCATGTTGCGCTCTATGAATTGGGGCTTGAGCAGTAGATCTTCAGGAGGGTAACCTGTAACCGAAAGTTCTGGAAAGGCTATTATGTCAACTCTGTTTTCCTCAGCCTTTGAGATGGCGTCTAAAATCTTTGCTTTGTTACCTTCAAAGTCGCCTACTGTGAAGTTGAGCTGGGCAAGGGCTATGCGTAGTTTCCTCACCATGCTTCTACCATTTGCCAGCAAAGGCAAACAAAATCAATAGCAGAACTGCGCAAAGGTGCTTGAATGTCTGGGCAATACCTCCCTGGGTGACGGTGATTTTCCAGCTCTGATTTGCCAGCAAGGCGTCGGCGATGAGGGCAAAAAGTACCGATACGATAACTATGGTGAGAAGGTAAAGCACAAGGGTTTTGCTCCCCAGTCTGCCCTTTATGAAGGCTATGGAGACCGTGTTTGTGGCAGGTCCTGCTATAAGAAAGATTATGACGCTTCCAGGAGGGAACCCTTTGGATACTAAGGCGGCGGCTATAGGTATGGACCCTGTTGCGCACACGTACATGGACATGGCTATGACAAGCACAGCTACGTAAGATAGATTGTGTGTAGTTAGAAAATTCACCACACCCTGTGGGAGCAAGGTAGCAATCACACCGCCCAATAGCACTCCGAGCAGTATCCACTTCCTTGTACTTGCTGTGAGGGTGGAAAAGCCGTATTTAATGGCCTCTTTTAACCTGTCAACCTTCGTGGGTGTTTCGTGGGTAGAGCAGGAGCTTCCAGTGCAGCAACAGCAGGATTGTGGGGATGCCTCAATGTTCTCTTCCTCTTTGCTCAGCAGATTGGTTAAAAAGCCCGATAGTAAACCTGCAGTTGTTGCGGCCAGTATTCTCAGCACAGTTATGGGTAATCTTAAGAGGGAGTATGTGGCTAAGATGGAGTCAACACCAGTGGTGGGTGTGGAAAGGAGGAAGGAGACTATGGAACCCTTGCTCGCTCCCTCTCTCTTAAGATGCTCTGCAACAGGTAGAACTCCACAGGAGCAAAGGGGTAGAGGAATCCCAAAAAGCGTTGCCTTCAATATGCTTTTAAAGTCTCTGCCTGAGAGATGCTTGTATATTACTTCTGTTGGTACGAATGCGTGAATGAGTCCGGCTGTCAGATACCCCACTAAGAGATACGGGCTCATCTCCGCCAGCAGTTGCCACGTGACAAGTATAAGCTCTTTAATTCTGTTCCTCCTGCAGCTTATTTAACGCCTCTTTTATTTTCTTAAGTAAATCGGCTGGGTTCTTTATGGGGTACTCAATTGATTCTAAAATCCTTTCGCTGTCGATGCCCTCTATCTTGATACCTGCAAGCCTATCTCGTAACTCTTCCTCGTTTATAGGGAATTTGAGCCCCTTGATTTTTCTCAGCACCTCAACGGGCCAGGTTATCTCCAGTGCCTCTCCTGCAGGAGAGAGTATACTCAGGATTAGGTCAAGGTTGTCCCTTCCCTCTTTTATCTCTCTGTAGGCCATCTTTGCCAGTCCACCTGCTGTGTGTGCCTTCAGGGTCTTTTCTTGGAGTTCCCCTTCTAACTTTTTCATAACTATCTCTTCATCTGCCCTGAGAATGTTTCTTACCGTCTGACGGGTGAGTCCTAAGTACTGGGCTATCTGGTCTTCGGTTTTCATGAGCTCCCTGGAC
>JALWBK010000131.1 GCA_027037155.1 bacterium
GTTTAATCTTGAGAAGAGATATAAGCTTTCGGTTTACATGATCTATCTCTATTCCCTGTTTTTGATGGCTTTGGTTATCCATGTACAGGTTATTCAGAATAAATGGCAGCTTGCAGTATGGATGCCCGTGTACGTTCTTGCTATGGCAATAATTACGGATCCTAAAGGTGGTGTGCTTTCAGGAATCTTCGTTATCTTGGTTTCTGCTATCTTTATCTATCGGATGGGAAAGATAGATGATCCGGTTCTGTTCTTTTACTTAGTGCAGCTTGCCATAGCTATTATTCTCGTTTCCATATTCTACTTTGCCTTCTATGAGATGTGGAGGAAGTATGGGGAGCTGTTGAGGGAAAGGGCAGATTTTGATGCTCTCACCGGAGCCTTATCAAGAAGGAGGATCTTGGAGCTGATAGACCTTGAGATAGAGAGGGTTAAAAGGGGCGGAAAGTCCTTTTCTATTCTGATGTTGGACTTGGATGGCTTCAAGAGGATAAACGATGAGATGGGACACCTTTATGGGGATAAGGTGTTGAAGGATGTGGTTGCGGCTATAAGAAGTGTGATTAGAAAGTCCGATTACTGTGGCAGGTTCGGTGGAGACGAGTTTTTAGTGCTTTTGCCTCTGACGGATGCTGAGGGTGCAAAGGTGTTGGCTGGTAGGATCCTTAACGAGGTGAGGAAGGTGGGGGTAGGGGCAAGTGTGGGCGTGGCTGAGTACAGGGATGGTTTGAGTGCTATGGAGTTGATAAGCCAGGCTGACAAGGCGCTTTACGGTGCTAAAAGTTCACGGCAAGATAAGGTGGTTGTCTTCCAATACAGCTAAACCAGTGTGACCGTTTCGTTTCTTTCGGCTCCCGTGGAGACAAGCAGTATCTTGGTGTCTGTCGCTTCAGCGATGAATTCCACGTAGCCTGCTGCTTCCTTGGGTAGGTCTTCCCATCTGGATATGCCTTTCACGGGAGTTTTCCAGCCGGGCAGCTCTTTGTAGATGGGCTTTGCCTTAGCAAAATCTACAGGGTTGGTGGGGAACTCCTCTGTTATCTCACCGTCAATTTCGTAAGCCACACACACCTTTATGGTGTCAAAGCCGTCCAACACGTCAAGCTTGGTTATGGCAATGTGGGTCATGCCGTTTATCCAGGATGCAAACTTTAAAGCCACCAGATCCAGCCATCCGCAGCGTCTGGGACGCCCGGTGGTGGCGCCGTACTCGTGTCCCTGGTTTCTCAGAAGCTCTCCAATGGAGCCCTTTTCCTCGGTGGGGAAGGGGCCTCCTCCCACTCTGGTAGTGTATGCCTTAACTACACCTACGATAGTGTCCACAGCGTCTTTGGGTACACCAAGTCCAGTGAGTATTCCGCCTATGGTGGGATTAGATGAGGTTACGTAGGGATAGGTTCCGTGGTCTATGTCAAGCATGGTGCCCTGGGCTCCCTCGTAGAGAATGCTTTTTCCGCTGCTGATGGCTTCCCTCATGAAGAGCACGGAGTTGCCCACAAAGCCCTTTATCTTCTCGGCCCAGGTGAGGGTGTTCTCGTAGAGCTCTTCAAGGTCAAAGCCCTTTTCACCAAAGAAGTTTTCTATGATGGCGTTTTTTATCTTGAGATTGAAGGCGAGCTTTTCCCTCAAAATATCTGGATGTAGGAGCTCTCCAACCCTTATGCCTATTCTGGATGCCTTGTCTGCATAGGCAGGGCCTATACCCCTCAAAGTGGTTCCGATCTGTTTGCTGCCCCTGATCTTTTCGTTTAGTGCGTCAAGCTTTTTGTGATAGGGCATGATGACGTGGGCACTTTCGCTGATGAGCAAGTTATCTTGGAAGGATACGCCTGCCTTCTCAAGCTCTTCCATCTCCTTTATGAGCGATTCGGGATCCACCACCATTCCGTTTCCCATGACGTTCATGGTGTTGGGATGAAGAATGCCAGAGGGTATAAGGTGAAGTATGTACTTTTTATCGCCTATGATAACCGTGTGTCCAGCGTTGGGACCACCGGAGTATCTGGCAACCACATCCATATCTTTGGCGAGAAAGTCTACCACCTTTCCCTTGCCCTCGTCTCCCCACTGGGCTCCCAGGATGGCTATTCTCTTCATCATACCAGTTCCTCCAACTTTTTTAGAAGGGCATCCTCACCGAGCTGCTCTCTCTTTCCAGTTTCCAACTCCACAAGTTCAATACATTCTGCTTCGCTGTCTCTTATCACCACCGCGTACCTTATGCCATGGTGTTTTGCATACTTTAAGGATTCCTCTTCGGGTCTCTTTATTATATCCCTTGCAACTCTTAAACCCTTCTTTCTGAGGAGCCTTGCAAGCCTTTGCCCTTTGAGCTTCACCTCTGATAGATCTATGACCAAGGCATCTACCCTTTGAGGCTCTGGCGGTTCTCCCTTCAGCAGGGTGGCTTTGTAAAGGTCTTCCAAGTTAAAGGCGAATCCGAGGGCAGGTTCTGGGTGTCCGTACATCTGTATCAGGTCGTCGTATCTTCCTCCAACGGCTATTCTTCTTCCCACCCCTTCAACGAAGACCTCAAAGAAGAATCCCTTGTGGTAAACCATTCCCCTTATTTCGGAAAGATCCACCAAGATATTCTTGTCCAGCTTGTATCGTTCAAGAACCGAGAAGACATCCTCAAGCTCTTTCAGGTAACATTCTATGCTTTCAGGGGCGAAGATCCTTCTTATATCGTCCAATATCTCCATGCCTCCCACCAGATCGGGGAGCTTCAGAATCAGTTGGGCTCTTGGCTCTTCAATGTCGGAGCTTTTTACGTACTCTTCTAACTCCTTTCTGTCCTTTCTCGCTAAAGCGGAGGCGATCTTTCTCCTGAGGTGGGAATCAAAGGGGGCAAGGATCTCTTTCAAGAAGCCCACATTACACAGCACTACCATGTATTCCTTTATACTGAGGCTTTCCAGTACCTCCTCGGAAATGGCGATCATCTCGGCACATGCTTCGGGCTGATGTAGCCCTATCAACTCCAGACCCACCTGGGATATCTGCTTGTTCTCGCCGGCTTTCTGCCATCTGAAGACGCTGCCGGAGTAGTAGAGCCTCAAAGGTCTTGGTGCGAATCTTAGTATGGTGGAGGCTATGCGGGCGACTTGGGGTG
>JALWBK010000132.1:0-2802 GCA_027037155.1 bacterium
ATCGTAAGGATAAGCGGAAGCAAGGTTGAGGTTGACACGGGTAAAATGCGCATCACAGTTCCAATAACCGACGTTGAAAAACTCAAGGATCAAGAAGACCCCATTCCCCAAGCCGTCCCCCGCAACAATGACGTATCTATCACCATAGAGAGATCCCGCTCCAGCTTTTTCCCAGAGCTCAACATAGTTGGCAAAAGGGTGGACGATGCCATACCCGAGGTTGAAAGGTTCCTAAACGACGGCTTTTTAGTGGGCGTGAAAGAGTTAAGAGTCATTCACGGTAGGGGAGAAGGAATCCTCAAAAACGCCGTACACCAATACCTCAAAGAACATCCTTTAGTAAACCATTTCCACCTTGCTGACGAAGACCAGGGCGGCACCGGCGTGACAGTAGTTTATTTAAACCTGTAGTAAGCTACAAATTCTCAAGCGCTTTTTTGTTAACTTTCACTTTATAGTGCTTCATAAGGTTTTCAATATACTTTTGAAAGGCTTTCAGCTTTGATACCTCCAAGATATACCCTTTGATCCTGTTCGGAGGCAGCTTATCTTTGAGGTTCTGGTGGACCTCAATCATCCATTCTTCACTTTCGGCCTCCTTGAAAGCAAGCGGAAGGACCTCTCTTTCTATTATGTACTGAATCTTTGCTATGTTGAGCATTCTTTTCTCTATACTGCTGCACTTGGAAGCAGGCATGTTCTCCCTCTTACACCTCTCGCGTATATATGTTCTTATCCTTTCCCATTCTTTCTGAAATTCAGGATTTTTCGTCACTTTTAGCTCCTCTGCTCTTAAAAGTAAAAGTCTGTCGGATAAACAGTTCATAAGGACTTCCATCTTTTCCTGTCGGTTTTTAGGATAATGTTGGTAAACTTTATAAAAAGCCTCCCTGTAAGGAATAATATCCTTTGCAGTAATGACGAGATTGTTTCCTGTAGCAAAAATAACAACAAAGGTAAGAAGAATTACCATGCTGCCTCCCTATAAGACCTTTCCTGTGGCGGGGGAAAATCCCCCGCCGTCTGCTTCCTAATGGTGATACTTCTTCCTTATTTCTTCAAGCCTCCTCTCGTACTCTTTTATCCAAGATACATACTTAGCTGCTTTCTCTGCACCGAGTCTTGGAGCTATCGAAGATTCAACCCACTCCACAAACTCTTGGGATACTCTCATGAAGCCTTCCCACCAGATGTATCCCGGTGCCGTGTGGTACATCATAATCATGGTCGGTCTTACTGCCATGGCACCGATGTTTCTTATGGTTATATGATCAAGTGGTGTATAGAGCCCTGCTTTTTTGAGTTCATCTCCAATTTCAAAGGCCATGTTCCTTATGTGAGCCAGCATGTAGATAACGCTGTCTGCAGCCAAGAAGAAGTTACCTACCCATTGTTTGGAGTGGCACTGGTTGCACATGGCTATGGCTCTCTTTCTGTTTTCCAGACCATCAGAGGGATACTTGATTTCCACAAGCTTCGCCCCTGGAGTGCCTTTCTTCACAAATCTCACACCGTAGTTAGGATCAACCTTTATCCATACCTTCTTAAGCACAGGATGGTACTGCCCCTTCTTTCTAATAAAAGTCGTCTTCCACGCACCAAACTTCCACATGGAAATACAGGCTACATCATGACTTGGTTTATAAACCATCTTGTCTCCTTTGTACACAGCACCCATGTGGCATGTAGCACACGTAGGACCAAAGTAATCTTCGCCAGGCTTTGCTGCAGCCTTCTTATAATTTGCTTTGTATTTGGTGGAATAGTAGATGGCTCCGTGCATACTCCTCAGATACCCTTCAAAATTGGGGTGATCTTCAGACTCATGGCATCTACCACAGGTATGGGGACTTCTTGCCACAGCAAGGTCAAAGGAATGTGCTGGATGACATGCTGCGCAGTTTCCGAAGGATCCGTCTGGATTGACTCTTCCCGCTCCTCCTGTTGGGTAGGTTTCAGGGTAAAACTGTACTTTAGTCTTGGTTTTATTTTTTATCTTTACCGTTGCACCGTGACACCACAGGCATCCCCAATCGGCAAATATTTGGATGACATCCTTCACAGACTTTCTGGCTCTGTCACAACCCACAGGCCAGCTTCCCCACGCCAGAGCAGGATTTTTCTTCAGGTCATTCCAGTACCAGTCCACTATCTCCTTGCCTTTGAAAATAATGGGCCTCTTACCGTAGGTAACCACCTCTCCAACTTTCTTTACAAGCCCTTTCTTAAAGTTCCAAGGTACCCATCCAAGCACCGAGGCAGCTATGTTCCAGTATGAGCCACCCCCTATGGCACTCGCTCCTTGTGCTATGAGACCAGATTTTGCATGGATAGAATTCTGGTATTCTTCAACTATACCAGGATGACATCTGGAACACTGTTTCGGGGTTACAAGGGTGGATATGGTAAAACCCATGTGTCTATAGGCGGCTGGGTTTGATTTGTCAGAGCCGTGGCATTCATAGCAGCCCACGTCGTTTTTAAAATGCTTGGACTTTTCCCATTCCTTCACGATAAATGCTGTCTTATCCTCATGGCAGGACACACACCTTTTGGACTCATTTGTCAGCCCTGACAAAGCAACACTTGAAAATGATAACAAAAAGACCAGTACTATAAACACCCTTCCCCACATACTACACCCCCATAAAAAGATTGTGATAACTTTCACGCTTAAAGATAAAACCTAACTTTATTCTTGTCAAGATCAAGTGAAAAACTGCCCAGAAATAGGCCTTAACGAAGGTGGAGCCCAAAAGAACCTCACAGTATCTTGACACACAGATGTAAAGATTACAATAT
>JALWBK010000132.1:2812-3092 GCA_027037155.1 bacterium
AAACACCATTCTGTCCCAAGGGGGAGCCGCCAAAGCTGAATTTGTTTTTGATATATCAGAACCGGTAAAACTTCAGATAGAGGTCACGGGTCCTCTGGGAGCTGGAAACAATATCCACAAAGAAGTCAAAACAACATGGCTGATTCCTGGAAGGGACATAGATGGAGACGGAATAATCTTCAACTTCTACGGACTCATTGTTCATCCATACAGTCCAAAACCGCACGAGTTTTATACGGTCGGAAGTAAAGTAACCATAGGAGCACACGTTACCCCAATG
>JALWBK010000133.1 GCA_027037155.1 bacterium
TGAGAGATATTACAACGAGATGAAGGAAAAGGTGCTAAACGCCTTAAGAGCCTACTTCAAGCCCGAGTTCCTCAACAGGATTGACGAGATCATAGTCTTCCACTCCCTTGGCAAAGAGCATGTCAAGAGAATTGCCGAGCTTATGCTCAACAGGGTTAAAAAGAGGCTTGCCGAGAAGAAGATTGACCTCTTGTGGGACGATAATGTAAAAGATTATCTTGCGGAGGTGGGCTTTGATAGTGTCTATGGGGCAAGGCCTTTGAGAAGAGCCATCCAGAGACTTGTGGAAAACACCTTGGCGGGGCTGATTCTCAAGGGTGATGTCAAGCCCGGTGATAGAGTGGTGCTCACTTCCGATGGACAGGGCATTCGCTTTGAAAAGGAAGAGCGGGTGCTGAAGCAGGTAGCCTGAGTGTGGGGAGATGGTTATGAAGGACTACACAGAGGATGCTGAGATAGTAAAGGTTTCTCAGGAAGAGGTGGACGACCTTTTAGATAGCTTTCAGGTGCCCTCTACCGAGGAGGGCCTTTCTGCTTATCTAAAGTACATAAGCCAGTTTCCTGTCTTGAGCAGAGAGGAGGAGGTGGAGTTAGCCAGAAGGGCAAGGGCGGGAGATAAAGAGGCCTTCAAGAAGCTTGTGGAGTCAAACTTGAGGTTTGTGGTATCCGTTGCCTCCAAGTACAAGGGTTACGGCGTGCCGCTGATGGATCTTATCAATGAGGGTAATCTCGGCTTGATTCAGGCGGCAAAGCGCTTTGATCCTGACAAAGGGGTGCGCTTCATCTCCTATGCCGTGTGGTGGATAAAGCAGGCCATAATGCAGGCCCTTGCTGAGCAGTCTGGAGTGGTGAAGCTTCCTTTAAAGCAGGCTTCTGTGTTGCTGAAGATAAGAAACACTTACGAGGAGCTGCTCCAGCGCTTCGGTAGGGAACCTACCACAGAGGAGATTGCGGAAGAGCTTGGCATGGATCCTGAAGACGTGGAGGATATACTGAGGGTGGCGAGGATACACCTCTCTTTAGAGTCGCCTATCAACAAGGATGAAGAGGATACCACCTTTCTTGACTTCATGGAGGCGACAACCCCATCGGTGGAGGAGGAGGCTGTAAAGGCCTCTCTGGCTGCTCAGGTGGAGGAGCTTCTCAAGCAGCTTAACCCGAGGGAGGCTTACATCATCAAGTGCCGTTTCGGTATAGATACGGAACGTCCCATGACCCTTGAGGAGATCGGCAAGAAGTTAGGGGTAAGTAGGGAGAGGGTGCGTCAGATAGAGGCCCGGGCACTTCAGAAGCTGAAGAGGCTTGCCTCTGCCAGAAAGCTGGAGGACTACCTCAACTGATGTGGAGGTGGGCAAATCCGGTAGAGGTACGCTTTGGAGAGGGAGTTTTAAAAGATCTGGCAGATGTCCTGCCTGAAGGCAGGGTGCTTGTGGTGACGGGTAGAAGTTCTGCTCGTAAGAGTGGGGCACTGGATGTTATTGAGGAAGTGCTTTCCGGGAGAGACTGGAAGCTGTACGATGGGGTCCTTCCTGAGCCCACCTATGAAGTAGCGCAAGAGGTGGTGGACTTTGTCAGGGATTACCGTCCCCATGTGGTGGTGGCGGTGGGAGGCGGAAGTGTCCTTGATGTGGCGAAGTTGGCCTCTGCTATGAGGGACAACCCGGGTAAAGTGCGGGATTTGATAGGCATCAAAGAGCCCTTTGATAGAAAGGGTGCCTTCACAGTGGCTGTTCCCACCACCAGCGGTTCCGGCTCTGAGGTAACACCTTTTTGCGTCATAATGGACAGAGAAAGGTATAAAAAGGCGCCTGTTACCAGCAGGTTCTGTTATCCCGACGTTGCCCTTGATGATCCCAAGCTTACCTATTCCTGCTCTAAGGAAGTGACGGTTTACGCCGGAGTGGATGCGTTGTCTCACTGTATTGAGGCCTATCTTTCCAAGAGGGCAAATCCTGTCACCACCCTCTTCAGCGTGAAGGGGATAGAACTTGTCTTTCGCTACCTGAGAAACGCCGCAGAGGGAGATGCTTACGCTAAAAACAGGATGATGCTGGCAAGTCTCTACGGTGGTTTCGCCATATCCAACGCAGGAGCGGGTTTGGTTCATCAGTTAGGACACGCTCTCACCTTTCTGAGAGGATACGCCCACGGTTTGACCATGGGGATCTTTTTAGTGCCCGTTTTGGAGTTTTATGGGGATAGGATAAGGGATAAATTGAGCTACCTTGAGGGGATTTTGGGGGTTAAGCACTTCATCTTTTTCCTCAACAGGTTCCTGAAAGACTTTGGGTTTCCAGAGGTTTCTCAGTTGAATCTGTCGGAACAGGAGATGGAGAGGGCTGTAAACTTTGTGCTGAGTAGGAAGAGTATCTTTGAGGTTCTTCCCGTGAAGGTCACTGAGGAAGACCTGCGTAAACTTCTTGCGGGGGAGTAGTTGGCAGGCTTACTTGTTAAGCGTTTTGCTACCGCCTACCATGGTTTGGTGGAGGTCAGGAGGGCACCGGAGAAGTTTTTGAGGAAAGTGCTTGAAAGGGATTTAGAGGATAAGCCTGAACTGCCCAAGCCCTTCTCCTTAGGTTACCGGATCTATTCCGAAAGCGATAACAGCCTTTCCGTGTCGGTTAGTGTGGTCAGACTGGATGAGGTGGAGCAGGTATTAAAGGAGCATCCCGATGTAGGTTGCGTAGTAACAGAGGAAGTGGCCTTTTGCGCCTACGTTTCTAAGATTGCAGAAGGTGCTGTCTGGACAGCCATTGCCCATGACAATTCCGTGAGTCTCTCACTAATTGACAGGGGCTGTATCGTGTATTCCACCGTGATTCCAGTAGCCTCTATAGATGAGTCGTTAGCGGAGATGGTCAATGGTGTGTTGAGGTATGCCCTCTCCCTCTTCCCTGAGCTGCCTGAAAAGGGGTTTGTTACTGGAAGCAAAGCTGAGGAGTTTGCATCGGTTGAATTCCTCATCCCCTTTGAAGTGGTTTCGGATCTTGAGGTCTCGTGTGAGGAGGTTGGGGATTATAATCTTTTGCCTCCCAGTGTAATTGAGGAGAGAAAAAGGGCAAGATTTGCGAAGCTCCTTTCCATAT
>JALWBK010000134.1 GCA_027037155.1 bacterium
TGCAAGAAGAGCTCCGGAAAAGAATCCCTCCATCACCCTCTCGTTCTCGGGGTTTATGATGGCTGCATCAAGCCCGTTACACAAAGCCGCAGAGAGGAAGGCAGAGTTCACAATGGCCCTTGAGGGAAGACCAAAGGAAACGTTGCTCACCCCCAAAATGGTGGTAAATCCCGCCTCTTTAGCCATCCTCACCGCATCCAACGTCACCTTGGCAGCTCTATCATCGGCAGAAACAGCCATAACGAGGCAGTCAACCAGTAAATCTTTGACGGGATACCCCTTCTCCTGCGCTATCCTCTTTGCCTTTAGCGCCAGATCAACCCTATCTTTAGCGCTTTCGGGAATGCCTTTTTTGTCCATGGTAAGCAGCAACAAAGCGGCACCGTACCTTTTGGCAAGCACCAGAAAGTCAGAAAGCCTACCCTCCTCGGCGGTGGTAGAGTTGATTATGGGCTTTCCATCCACCACCTTGAGGGCCTCCTCAATGGCTTCTAAGGAGGTAGAGTCTATCATAATGGGAAGACCCGTGGCTATCTGAACTGCCGAGCAGATAAACGGAAGCAGCTCCCTCTCATCAATGCCACCCATGCCCACATTCACATCTAAAACCTTAGCGCCCTTCTCCTTCTGGGATCTTGCCGCTTTTATGGCCCAGGTTGCTTTTTTCTGCTGAAGCTCCACCTGAAAATCCCTTTTCCCAGCAGGGTTTATGCGCTCCCCCACCACCACCGGATAGTGCTCCCCTCCAACGAAAACCACCACATCCCTTCCCGCCACCTTCAAGCCCTCAGGAGCCTCCCTCTTAACCGGTACAAGCGTAGATACGCTCTCTTTCAAAGCCCTAATGTGCTCTGGCGTGGTTCCACAGCACCCGCCAAGATAGCAGGCTCCAAGATCAACAAATCTTTCAGCGTAGCGGGCAAACTCCTCAGGCCCCATGGGAAAGACGGTCTTTCCACCAACCACCTGTGGCATTCCTGCGTTGGGCATAAAGATAAGAGGCATGTCTGTAACCGAAGCCATCTCCTCCGCAACTTTAAGCATCTGAGCCGGCCCCGTAGAGCAGTTGGCCCCACACGCCTCCACCCCCATGGCCTCAAAGGTCACAGCCGCAACCTGAGGGGTAACTCCTAAAAGGGTTTTGCCGTCCTCCTGAAAGGTCATAAGGGCAAAGACGGGCAGGCCAAGGTCCTTGGCGGCTATGATGGCCGCTTTGGCCTCTTTGAGATCGGACATGGTCTCAACAAAAATGAGATCCACTCCACCGTCCTTAAGCCCCTTTATCTGCTCTCTAAAGGCCTCGTAAGCCTCGTCAAAGCTCACATCACCCATCGGCTTTAGCAACTTCCCCAGAGGGCCTACGGAACCAGCCACCAAAACCTTGGTTCCAAAAGCTGCTCTTCTCGCTATCTGTGCTGCAAGCTTTGAGAGATGGTATGCCTTATCCTCCAACCCGTAGTTGGCAAGCTTTATACGGGAAAGGCCAAAGCTGTTGGTCTCTATTATATCGGCTCCCGCCTCTATGTAACTTCTGTGGATCTTCTCAATAAGCTCCGGATGGGTCTCGTTCAGCACCTCGGGCGGGCCATCGTAACGCATCCCAAAGGCCTGAATCATAGTGCCCATTCCACCGTCAACGCAAATTACCCTTTTCAAAAGATACCTCCTCAGATGGCGTGCTGGGCTATGTAATCCTTAACCTCCTTCACATCCGCAGGAAGCACCACAAACCTTCTCTTCTTGCCCTCAAGGGCCCTAATGGCCTCAGGCTTATCAGGCTCCCTACCTATGGCCCTTCTAACCGCCTCAGGGAACTTGGCAGGATGAGCGGTGGCAAGGCACACTGTTGGATAGCGCTCGTCAAACAGCTCCAGCGCCACCTTCACCCCAACAGCGGTATGGGGATCAAGCACATACCCGGTCTCTTGGTAGAACCTTTTTATGGTCTCAAGGGTCTCTTTTTGAGTGGCAAAGCCTGAGATAAAGTCCTTTTCCACCTTCCTCATCTCCTCAGAGGAGAAGGAGAGGCTGCCTGTCTTTCTGAACTCCTCCATGGCAGAGGCCACCTTCTGGGGATCCTCCCCGTAGAGATAGTACAGGTACCTCTCAAAGTTGCTCGCCACCTGAATGTCCATAGAGGGACTGATGGTGGGAACCACCTTACCCACAGAGTAATCCCCTTTAGTTACAAACCTGTAAAGTATGTCGTTCTCGTTGGTGGCAAGAATGAGCTTGTCAATCAATCCTGTCATCCTCTTGGCTATGTAGCCTGCGAAGATGTTCCCGAAGTTGCCTGTGGGTACACACACCCTGATGGGCATATCAAACTTTAACGCAGCCCATACATAGTAAACCACCTGGGCAAGCACCCTGGCCCAGTTTATAGAATTAACAGCGCCAAGGGCATAACGCTGCTTAAAGTCAAGATCGCCAAAGACGCTCTTCACTATGTACTGGCAGTCGTCAAAGGTACCTTCAATAGCTATATTGAAGACATTTGGATCCTCCACGGTGGTCATCTGCATCTGCTGCACAGGAGAAACCCTGTTGTGGGGATGAAGAATAAATATGGCCATGTTCTTTCTACCCTTCACACCGTAGATGGCAGCACTACCCGTATCGCCTGAGGTGGCCCCCAGTATGTTGAGTTTACTGTTGTTCTGCTGAAGCAAATACTCAAAGAGATTGCCGAGGAATTGCAGAGCCACGTCCTTGAAGGCCAAGGTGGGTCCGTAAAAGAGCTCCATTATGTAAAGTTTTCCTTTCTTAACCAGAGGAACCACATCAGGATGGGAAAAGGTGCTGTAGGAACGCTCCACTATCTCCCTCAAAACCTCTGCCGGTATGTCATCGGCAAAGATGGACATCACCTCATAAGCCAAATCCACATAAGAAAGCTCCCGCCAGCGCTCAAGCACCTCCTTTGAAACCTTCGGGATCTCCTCTGGCAAGAGCAATCCCCCATCTGTGGCCAGTCCCATCAAAACTGCCTGGGAGAAGTCAATGCCTGCAACACCGCCTCTGGTACTCTTGTATTTCATCTTCAACCCTCCAAGCCAAAAACACGGGCAGCGTTTCTGTATAAT
>JALWBK010000135.1:0-331 GCA_027037155.1 bacterium
TCTCGTTTACACCACAAATATGGGTGGTGCCTTTGGTATAGGAAGGCACGGAAACGGTAATCTATTTGTGTTGGCCTCTTTATTGGCCATGGTGGTGGTTTTCTATCTTGTTATGAAGATGAAAAGGCCTACCCTCGTTGCGCTTGTGGCTTTAGGTATGGTGCTTGGGGGTGGGCTGGGCAATCTCTTTGATAGATTGGTGTATGGTAAGGTGGTGGACTTTCTGGATTTTCACATAGGCAACGCCCACTGGCCAGCCTTTAATGTGGCGGATTCTTGTATAGTGGTTGGTGTTTTGCTTTTTGCGCTCTTTTACAGACCTGATAAGGGA
>JALWBK010000135.1:341-5239 GCA_027037155.1 bacterium
TCAAGATTCGTGCCTATTGAGTTTGTGTTTCAATTGGTTTTCTGCTTGCGGTGATTCTCGCCGGGTGGAGGGCTCCTCAGGAGGGTATCAAGAAAGAGGAAATCTACGATTTGTCCTTTTACGTGCTTTTAGGCGGTATAGTAGGGGCGAGGCTCTATTATGTTCTGCAGCATATTGATGAGTTCGCTAAGGCGCCTTGGGAGGCGCTATTCGTATGGCGAGGTGGCCTTGCCATTATAGGAGGACTTGCCCTTGGTGCTTTAAGTGGAGTTTGGTACTGCAAAAGGAGAGGGCTTGACGTAAGAAAAACCTTTGATCTTGTGGCCTGGGTGTTGCCGCTTGCTCAGGCTATTGGCAGGATAGGTTGTCTGTGTGCTGGATGCTGCTACGGCAAGCCGTGTTCCCTCCCATGGGCTATAGTCTTTAAAGATCCCAACAGCTTGGCGCCTATAGGGATACCTCTTCATCCCACAGAGCTGTACCACATGGTGGCAAACCTTATCGTTTTTGCCATTCTCACTTTTGCTTACAAGAGAAAGGCCTTTGATGGGCAGATAGTTTCCCTGTATCTTCTGCTGTACTCTGTGGGCAGATTTACCGTGGAGTTCTTTAGAGGAGATAACAGGGGATTTATAGGCCCCCTTTCACTGCCTCAATGGCTTTCTTTAGCTATGTTTGCTGTGGGTCTGGCGCTTTATCTATCCCTAAGCAGGAGGAAGGATTGATAAGGACGGTGATTTTTTGGTTCGTGTGTTCGCTCATAGTGGCGGTTTTGGGTCCTGTGTTTATAGTCTTGACTTTTATTGACAGAAAAAAGAGGATTCCAGCTTGGATTGCCACCTTTTGGTGCTGGTGTCTGGTGAAGATTGCCGGGGTGAGAATTAAAATAAAGGGAGAAGAGGTACTGCACAGGTATCCCCAGTATGTGTTGGTGTCAAACCACCAGAGCTACTTTGATATATTCACTCTAATTGTGGTTCTGAAGAAGATACCTCACTTTCTGGCAAAAAAGGAGCTTTTTCGCATACCCATATTTGGCCAGGCGTTGAGGGTTGCTGATGTGATAGAGATAGACAGAGAGAACCCAGATAAGGCGCTTGAGAGTATAAAAAAGGCTCTCAGTAAGGGATTGGACTATCCTATATGCATATACCCTGAAGGCACGAGATCTCCCGATGGTAGGTTGCAGCCCTTTAGGAAGAAAGGGCTCTTTCTGCTTATGGATGTAGGGCTTCCTTTTGTCCCCATGGCCTTTTATGGCACAAGAAACGTGATGCCCAAGGGTTCTCTGAGGGTAAAACCGGCACAGGTGTGCATCGTAGTAGGTGAGCCGATGCACATTGACAAGGGTCTTTCTGAGGAAGAGAAGGATAGAATGAGACGCCTGCTGTGGGAAAAGGTTCACGCCTGCTTGAAAGAGGCTGAGAGCCTCTGCCGTCCTTCCAGTTAAGTGGGTGTTATCCTTGGCAAAACTCTATATTTAGTGTTATCAGTCTTGGCATAACACTATATTTAGTGTGTGCACCCTTGATTTGAGAGAATACTGGTGTTATAGTTTCTCCTGAAAATGGCGAAGGAGGATATGGTATGGAGCCTCTCGTAAGGAAAAGGGATGGTAGCATTGTCCCCTTTGATAGAAACAGGATAGTTGAGGCTATATTCAAAGCTGCCAAGGCTGTTGGTGGGTCTGACAGAAAAAGGGCTGAACAGCTTGCCGATGAGGTAGCGCTTATCCTTTACAGAAACTTCTTTAAAAAGGGCAACATCCCTCATGTGGAAGAGATACAGGACATCGTTGAGAAGGTGCTGATTGAGCATGGCCATGCGAAGGTTGCAAAGGCGTACATCCTCTACAGGGAAAAGAGAAGACAGGCAAGGGAGATAAGTAAAGCTATAGTTGATGGCGTCAATGTGGTGGAGGATTACCTCCAGCAGGCTGACTGGAGGGTGAATGAGAACTCTAACATGACCTATTCTCTGCAGGGGTTGAACTTTCACATATCTTCCAGCGTCATAGCAAAATATTGGCTAACCCGTCTCTATCCTGTGGAGGTGGGAGAGGCGCACGAGTCTGGAGACTTTCACATACACGACCTTGGTGTTTTAGGACCTTATTGTGTAGGATGGGACCTGTACGATCTGCTTTTGAGAGGTTTTGGTGGGGTTAGAGGTAAGATCGAGAGCAGACCTGCAAAGCACTTTAGAACCGCCTTAGGACAGGTGGTTAACTTCTTCTACACCTTGCAGGGGGAGGCTGCTGGAGCCCAGGCTTTCAGCAATTTTGACACACTGCTTGCTCCCTTTGTTAGGTACGACAACCTCTCTTACAGAGAGGTTAAGCAGGCGCTTCAGGAGTTTCTGTTCAACCTGAACGTGCCCACGAGGGTGGGCTTTCAGACGCCCTTTACCAATATCACTATGGATCTAAATCCACCGGAGAACTTGAAGGATGCAAATGTGGTGGTTGGAGGCGAGCTGAAGAACGAGACCTACGGTGAATTTCAAGAAGAGATGAACATGATAAACAGGGCCTTTTGTGAACTGATGATGGAGGGAGATGCCAAGGGGAGGATTTTCACCTTTCCTATCCCTACTTACAACATTACCAAGGATTTTGACTGGGACAATCCAGCGTTAGATCTTCTTTGGGAGATGACCAGAAAGTATGGAATACCCTACTTTGCCAATTACGTGAACTCAGACATGTCCCCTGAAGATGCAAGGAGCATGTGCTGTCGTCTCCGACTTGACAACAGAGAGTTGAGAAAGAGGCAGGGAGGACTTTTTGGCTCTGCTCCCCTTACAGGTTCCATAGGTGTTGTGACCATAAACATGCCGAGAATAGGCTATCTTGCCACCTGTGAAGAGGACTTCTTTGACAGGCTCTCGCATCTCATGGAGCTTGCAAAGATCTCCCTTGAGATCAAGAGGAAGGTGATAGAGGACTTTACGGAAAAAGGGCTCTATCCCTACTCCAAGGTGTATCTCTCAAGGATTAAGGAGGCTACAGGAGCTTACTGGAGCAATCACTTTTCCACCATAGGTCTGGTGGGAATGAATGAGATGTGTCTCAATTACTTGGGAGTACCCATTACCCATCCAGAGGGCAAGGAGTTTGCCATAAAGGTTCTCAACTTTATGAGGGAAAAGATCGCTGATTTTCAGGAAGAGACGGGACACATGTATAACCTTGAGGCTACTCCCGCAGAGGGTGCGTCCTACCGTTTAGCACGAAAGGACAAGGAGCGCTTTCCCAGAATTACTACTGCTGGCACAGATTCGGCTCCTTATTACACCAATTCGGTCCATCCACCTGTGAGCTGGACAGATGATATCTACGAGCTTCTCTCCCATCAGGACGATCTGCAGGTGCTCTTTACTGGCGGGACTGTGGTGCATCTTTTTATTGGGGAGGAGATACCCGACAAAGAGGTGGTTAAGCTGTTGGTTAAGAAAGTGGTTACTAATTTTAGGCTCCCCTACTTTAGCATAACACCCACCTTCTCTGTTTGCCCTGTGCACGGCTACATACCGGGAGAGTACGAGATATGTCCGTACAGGCATACAGAGGAGGATCTTGAGAGGTTTGGTGTTGAGATGATCACCGATGGGGAAAAATTGGCATCCTTGGAGGAGGGTGCTGTAAAAATAGTGGAGGAGGTGAATGATGACTAAGGTGGAGAAGGCACGTAAGGTTAAGGTGAAGGCAATACCGTGCGAGGTTTACTCAAGGGTTGTGGGGTACTACAGGCCTGTGAGCAACTGGAATATAGGTAAGAAGCAGGAGTTCAAAGAGAGACGCTACGTGAGGATTGGAAGCCTGTGATTAAAGGATTCATCGGTACAAGTTTGGTTGACTACCCCGGGAAGGTGGCCTCGGTCATCTTCACCGGGGGTTGTAATTTGAGATGCCCATTTTGCTACAATGTGGACCTTGTGTTGCCAGAAAGGTTATCTCAGCTTTCCGATATCCCGGAGGAGGAGATTCTGAAAAAGCTTAAGAACAGGAAGGGCTTTGTGGATGGAGTTGTCTTCACCGGTGGTGAGCCTTTACTTCATAAAGATTTTGTGAAGCACTTCATCCCTAAAGTGAAGGAGCTTGGTTTCTTTGTGAAGATTGATACCAACGGGATGTTTCCTGAAAGGTTAAGGGACGTTTTGCCGATGGTGGACTTCGTTGCCGTTGATGTTAAGGCCACTCCCCAGCGCTATCCTGAGTTTGGAGGTGTGTGGGAGAAGGTTAAAAGGAGCATTGAGCTTTTAAAGACCTCTGAAGTTGATTACGAGGTTAGGATAACAGCGGTGCCAGTCTTTATAAATGAAGAGTCTTTGAAGGAGATAGGCCCAAAACTTGAAGGAGTGAAGAGAGTTGTATTGCAGAAGTTTGTAAACACGAGGGGCACCTTAGATCCCTCTTTTCAAGGTGTTCATCCTTACACTAAGCAGGAGATGGAAGAGCTGGCGAAGTTGCTTCGTCCCTATGTAAAGGCGGTTCTTGTTCGTTAGCTTTGTGGGTAAAAGCTAAGCGGTGGAAAGCCCGGATTTGGTATCGCCCCGTGAAATGCAGCTATCTGGTTAAAGTGATGGACCTTGTCTGACATCTCAATAAAGGGATGGACGAAATTGACGTTCCTGTATCCACCCTTCTCTTGTTCCGTTGCCCAGTAGGTGAATCTGCAGTATCCAGCGTTGTACCAGTTTCCTTCTTTGCCCCACCAGCCGTCTTTACCAAATGGGTTTTTGCTCCACATGGGGAACCTCCCCGTGCCTTTTTATCCTCAGCCGAAGCCAAAGCAGGTCATGGCTTCGGAATGGTACGCTTCTCTCAGCTCTCCAGTCTCGTCTCCTCCAAGGGCCCTTATAATTACGGGTAGAAAGAAGGATGGTGGCAAGAACGA
>JALWBK010000135.1:5249-9975 GCA_027037155.1 bacterium
CTTTTGCCTTACCAGCTCTGCAAAACTTTTCATAGCTCCTCCTGTGTAAAGATTAGCTTTCTGATTTAATATGCCAATGCTGTTGTTTTGTCTACCGTCTACGAAACTTTAGAAGCATCCGCGCCGGTTCTATCTTTAGTAGTACGCCTATCAGAATATGGCACCCTGCAGCGGCTGTTACGTATGTGAAAATGTGTAGGGCTCTGTTCAGGAAGGTTTTATCTGGGGAGAAGGGCAGAAGTTTGTAAAGCACAAGCATAAAAGTTAAGGTAATTATACATGCTGCAAGTGTGCTTTTTAGGTTTTTGGGGATCAGTTGTTTGGGGTGTACATCCAGTCTTTTCAGTGCCAGCGCCAAGTAGAGCAGTTGCGTCACTGCTGCAGCAGATGTGGCGAGGGCAAGGCCTGCGTGTTTTAGTGGATGCATGAGGATGAGGTTTAGCACCACGTTTACCACTAAAGCCACAGCAGCGGCCTTAACCGGGGTTTTCATGTCCATGTGGGAGTGAAAGAGGCTGACCAGTATCTTTGCTACGGAGATAAAGGGAAGTCCTAAGGCATACATGGCCAAAGCGTAGGCGGTATTCTGAGCATCACTTAGGCTGAATATGCCCCTTCTGAAGAGGACATCTATTATCGGAAAGGCGAAGACCACCAGTCCAAGGGCGGCAGGTATGGTTACGTACATGACGAAGTCTATGCTATAAGCTGCATTATCAAGTACCTCTTCTTTCTGGCCGTTGGCCACCGATTGGGCTGCGTAGGGCAACAGCACCGCTCCTATGGCGATACCAAAAAGGGCTAAAGGTAGCTGGAATAAACGGTTGGCGTAGTAGAGAAACGAGATGCTGCCCTCAGGGAGGAAGGAGGCGATGACGGTGTCTATCAAGGTGTTGATCTGATGTATAGCTAAGCCAACGGTTGCTGGAGCCATGAGTTTGAGTGCTTTTTTTACTGGCTCTGTAAAGGGTTTGCTCAGTGGGTTAGGCAGCACTTTAAGCTTTTTAGCACCGTAAAGATGAAAGAGTATCTGTAGTATCCCGCCTGCGAATACACCCCAGGCGAGGGCAAAGATAGGCTCGGAAAGGTGTCTGCTCAGTGTTAGGATAGAAGCTATTATGCAGATATTTAACAGGCACGGGGACAAAGAGGTGTAGAAAAAGTCCTTTTTGTAGTTTAGGGCAGCGCCCATGAGAATTGCCATGCCCATGAAGTAGATATAGGGGAAAGTTATCTTGGTAAGCTTTACGGTGAGGAGCAGTTGCTCCTTGGCTTTTATAAAGCCAGGGGCGATGAGAGCCACAAGCTGTGGGGTGAAGAGTTCACCGGCTATAAGAAGCAGGGTCAGCACTATGAGTAGCGAGCTGAATGCGGAATTCAGAACGTGTCTTATGGTTTTGTGCCTTTTCTCTTCCTGGGCGAATACAGGTATGAAGGCGGAGGAGAGCGCCCCTTCACCTAACAGCCTTCTAAAGAGGTTGGGAATTCTGAAAGCGACGAAGAAGGCATCTGAAGCCGGGGTTGCACCAAAATAGGTTGCTATGAGGATGTCTCTTATAAACCCCAGTATTCTTGAAAGCATGGTGGCGCTGGCGAAGATGAGGGTGTTTTTGGTTATCTCCCTCTTTCCCATGCCTTAAACAGCTCCTGTCCTGCCCAGTAGCCTATGATGCTGAGTAGTATCCCTGCGATGACGTCTATTACGTAGTGGTATCTGTGGTAGACGGTGGCAAAGATAAGTCCAGAAACAAGGGGGAGGAGTACCCAGAACATGGTTCTGTACTTTCTGGCAAGCATTAGACAGAGAAGAGAAACGGCAGTGTGTCCGCTTGGAAAGCAATCGTGAGGCGTTGGTTCCAAGGTGTTCAGTATGTGCTTTAGGATGGGTGTTAAAAGCAGTCCGTGTATCTTTTTATGAAACATCTCTGCCATGGAAAAGCGGGGACCCACGGCAGGAACGATGAAGTATCCAAGATATGAGAGATAGAAGGTAAGAAGTATGGAAGTTGCACATATCCTGAAGGCTCTTTTGTCTTTCTTGTAAAGAGGGATGCCGAGTATCAGCGGGATGAAAAAGTAGGACACGTAGGCTATCTGAAGCAGCTCGCTGAGTACTGGATTATAGATTCTTTCTATAAGAAGTTCCGGATACTTTCCGAAGAACAGCCTTCTATCTATCTCCATCAAAAAAAGATCCCAGTTGGTTGGATTTACTCCTTCAATCACTCCTTTTAAGTTTATAAAAAAGACTGGCACTACCATTGCTATATACCAGTGTCTGAAATGATACCAGAAACCTTCCTGCTCATTTTTTCGCGAAACATAAAGGGTTAGGGCAATTATTGCTATGTTGACTCCAGCTTTGACGTACCAGTAGTCTATGTTCTCCCGTCTCCATAAGATGAGGGATAGCATAATTAAAGCGAAGGTAATGTTTATGACCTCTTCAATTCTAAGAGACATATGGGGTAAAGTAGCTAACAGAAGGCTTGTGTTCAAGTCGTACTGAGTTTATGTTTAGTTAAAAATCGTTTTGGGAGGAATCGATGCAGCAGATGCCTCATTTGGGGGTCTTTGATATCTTCTGGCTGTTTTTGATCTTTCTATCGTTCTTGCCCCTGATGCGCCAGAGGATGCTGGAGTCAGCGAGGTTGCGGTTGATGAGAAAGATAGAGAAGCAGAGAAACAGCCGCGTTATAACCATGATACACAGGCAGGAGTCTCGCAGTCTTTTGGGCATTCCTTTGATGAAATTTATTGATATGGAAGATTCCGAGAGTGTGCTGAGGGCTATCAGGATGACGCCTAAGGATGTGCCCATTGACTTCATTATACACACCCCTGGTGGACTGGTGCTCGCAGCCAAGCAGATAGCCTATGCCCTTATGAAGCATCCTGCGAAGGTTACGGTTTTTGTTCCTCATTTTGCTATGTCTGGTGGTACACTCATTGCTCTTGCTGCTGATGAGGTGGTTATGGACGAGAATGCGGTGTTGGGACCTGTAGATCCGCAACTTGGCCAGATGCCTGCTGCTTCTATTGTTTCTGTGCTTGATAAAAAGCCCGTGGAAAAGATTGATGACAACACACTCATGATGGCCGATGTGGCTCAGAAAGCACTCAAGCAGATGAAGGATACAGTTAAAGAGATACTGATGCACAAAGGGTGGAATGAGAAGAGGGCAGAAGAGGTTGCAGAGATTCTTTCTCAAGGCAGGTGGACCCACGATTACCCTCTCATGAAGAAAGACTTAGAGGAGCTGGGCATTAAGGTGAGTACCGATATGCCGAAAGAGGTTTACGCCCTTATGGACCTTTACGAGCAACCTATGAACACCAAATCCTCGGTTCAGTATATTCCAGTTCCTTACAAGCCTTCGGGTTCTAAAACGGAAGGCCATTAGTGGCATAGTTTTTGCTAAAAACCAAGGGTGAGAGGGATCGGGGAGGAAAAGATGATAGATAAGATCTTTTCCAGAATGGCCCTGGATGTAGTGGATGCGTCTATGAGGCTTCTGGAAAAAAGACAGGAGTATATAGCCTCTAACATAGCCAACGTTGATACCCCTGGCTACAAGGCAAAGAGGTTTTCCTTTGAAAAGCAGTTGCAATCGGTGGTGTATGGTGGTGGGGAGCTTCCCCTGATGGTTACGCATCCTGCTCATATAGAGGTACCCGCAGGTTCTGTAGATGAGGTAAAGGGAGTGGTTACTGAAAGGATGTATCCTGTGCGCAACGATGGTAACTCTGTTGATATTGATGAAGAGATGGCACTTCTTGCTCAGACCCAGCTTAAGTATAATGCTCTTGCTCAATCTCTCTCACAGCAGTTGGCCCGTCTTAAGTACGCCATAACGGGGAGGTAAGTGATGGGTTTCTTCTCCATATTTAGAGTGGCTGCATCTGGAATGGCGTCTCAAAGGGTAAGGATGAATGTCATTTCGTCAAACCTTGCCAATGCCAACACCACCAGAACACCGGAGGGGGGACCGTATCGTAGAAAAGACGTGGTCTTCATGTCTACCGATGTAGATAGACCGGAAAGCTTTGGTGACTTCATTAGAAGGGCTGTTTTTTCAGATCGCGAAGTGGAGGGTGTCAAGGTTCTTGAAATTGTTGAGGATCCCAGTCCGTTTAGGAAGGTTTACGATCCGTACCATCCGGATGCCGATAAAGATGGGTATGTGAGTTATCCCAACGTTGATGTGGTGAAGGAAATGGTTAACCTTCTTTCCGCCTCCAGGTCCTTTGAAGCTAACGTTACCGCTTTCAATGCAGCTAAATCTATGGTAATGAAAACATTGGAGATAGGTAGAGTTTAAACGCCCTTTGGGGGTTGGGCATGAGTAACAACAGGATTGCTCAGATATACAAGAGTATTGCTCAGCAGACTGCGGATGCAAGTTCTAAATCCAAGGAAAAGAGTTCTGGAAAGTCCTTTGCTGATGTTTTGAAGGAGAGCATTAAAGAGGTGAATAAGCTGCAGCTTGAGGCTGATGAGGCCTTGAAGGCTCTGGCTACTGGCAAGGAGGAGGATATACAGAAGGTGATGGTCACCCTTCAGAAGGCAGATGTTTCTTTAAAGTTGCTGATGGAGGTAAGAAACAAGGCTCTGGAGGCTTATCAGGAGATAATGCGTATGCAGGTGTAAATAGATGGCTTTGGCCGATTATCTTAAGTCTATTACGGAGCCCTTCAAGAGACTTCCTCGGTGGCAGAAGTTTGT
>JALWBK010000136.1 GCA_027037155.1 bacterium
ATCATACGGGACGCATCCCGCGGCTCAACGGGATACTGGGCTATCAGCTCTTCGGGAAGGTTATAATCAAACTCCTCAACCCTCACTCAAATCACCAAGGTCCTCAGGTAATCCAGAAACTCCATCCTAAACTCGTCGCGCTTGAGAGCAAAGTGAACTACAGCCTTCAAGAATCCCAGCTTGCTACCGCAGTCAAAGTGCTCTCCCTCAAAAACCACACCGTAAAAAGGCCCCTCGCGAGCCATCTCCCTCAACGCATCCGTAAGCTGTATCTCCCCACCCTTGCCTGGCCTTGTTTTCTCCAGTTTTTCAAAGACATCGGGAGTAAGCACGTATCTTCCCACTATGGCGTAATTGGAAGGGGCCTCCTCCACCGAAGGCTTCTCCACCATATCCTCTATCCTGAAAATCCCCTCCTCAACCTTCACACCTTTAACTATACCGTACCTGGAAACCTCCTCATCCGGAACCCTTTTAAGGGCTATAACCGGTGCATTGAAACGCTCGTAAACCTCTATAAGCTGCCCTATGCAAGGCTTATCTGCATCAACGATATCATCGCTAAGAATAACCGCAAAGGGCTCATCGCCCACAGCCTCTTTAGCCCTCAACACCGCATGCCCCAAACCAAGGGGCATTCCCTGTCTTACGTAAACCACCTCTATCATCTCAGAAATCTTCTTTACCTCCTCCAAAAGCTCAAGCTTATTAGAACTCTCAAGACTGTGCTCCAATTCCCAGGCCCTATCAAAGTGATCCTCAATAGCTCTCTTCCCCCTGCCCGTAACGAAAACGGCAACCTCTATACCAGCACTCAAAGCCTCCTCAACAGTGTACTGTATGAGAGGCTTATCCACCAAAGGTAACATCTCCTTAGGAACGGCCTTCGTGGCAGGCAAAAACCTGGTTCCAAGCCCAGCAACCGGATATACAGCCTTCCTAACCATCCCCTCCCTCCAACGGATAAAGCTCCTCTCCGATCTTCAAAAAGAACCTTCCGTCCCTCTCAACCACATTCTCAACAAACTGCCAGTAGGAAGAAAGCGTAAACTTAGCGGGAAACTTCCCTCCCTTTATCCTGCACTCCACACTGTTATCACCAAGAATCCTAACGGTAGCAGGATCCAGCGGCTCCTCAGTTCCATCGTTGATAACAAGCCATATCCAAGGCTTTCCCCTCCACTCTCTCTTCCTCAAAGCCTCAACCCAGAAAACGTAACTCGTCACATCAACCCCCACCCTAACCTTCCCATCGTCCAAGAAATACCCGCTCTCATCACAATCAAGGATACGCTGAAAATAGCGCTTCACACCAGGATGGGTAACCTCACCGTACTCAGAAAACCAACGTCCATCCCTTTCCACTTTAACCCTGAAATCTCTTTCATCTCCCATGGCACCTTAATTTAAGCAGGTATTGACGATGTTGTAAAGTTGCCATATATATCCCACTGCCACGGGGCGTAGCGCAGCTTGGTTAGCGCACCTGCCTTGGGAGCAGGGGGTCGCCAGTTCGAATCTGGCCGCCCCGATGTGAAAACGAGCGCGGCAGTAGCTCAGCTGGACAGAGCAGCGGACTTCTAATCCGCAGGTCGGGGGTTCGAGTCCTCCCTGCCGCGCCAAGAATATCAAGGATTTACAAAAACTAACCTCAAAGGACAGATTAAGATTTCCAGCATAAAAGATGAAACAACCTCCTTCATCCATTTTCAGGCCTATAGACGCAACTTCTGTCTCTTAGAATTTAAGCGAGAAAAGCGTGTTTTTTGAAAGTTAAAGCGGTACTCCTGAGCGTAGCAGAAAGCTTAACCACTCTTTGATGGCAGCGTTGGCAGATTCTAAAGTCTTTGGATCTTCCCCCTCGCGGCCGTGGCGGCGACCCATCGCCTACAACCCAAGAAGCAGCTGCTTTACAGGTATTTTTCCTCCAATACCTTTGCAAGCCTGTCATTAAGCTCAATGGTTAGCTTCATCGCTGCACCTCTTATCTAAGGCTTCCACACCTTTATGGCACCAAGCCTTTCAAAGTCTCTAGTGTTGTAGGTATAGATGACATCTATCCCATTTGACAGGTAGGTTGCAGCAAGGAATGCGTCGTATATTACCTTGCCCCTTACTTGTCTGCTCATAAGAATGTCTTTAAAGACGCTCAAAGTTTCCTTTCTTGGATGCACCATGGGGAACATTGCCTCAAAGAATGAGGCTGCTTCTATAGCTTCAGGCAGGGATATTCCTTTCCTGCTCAGGGCAACCAGAAACTCAGTGATGTTTTGCGGGCAGATATAACCTTTTCCTTCAAGAGCGAGCTTTTCAAGGGCTTGCTTTGCCTCATGGTAGTAAGGTGATCCCACGTCAAAGGCATAAATGAGTGAACAGGTGTCAATACCTATCTTCATAAAGCCACTCCCTATCCACCTTATGAAAACCCAGATTCCAGCCCGGATGTTTTCTGAAAGCTTCAATGGCCTTTAAGCGGCTTTCCTCTTTTAGCTGTTTTTCCAGCGTTTCCAGAATAAGAGCGTCCACCTGCTTTCCTTCCCTTTTTGATTTTTCCTCAAGCCACTTGGCAAGTCTCTCATCAAGCTCAAGAACAAGCTTCATATTGTCACCTCCACGGTAAATCAAAAGCTTGTGTCAAAGCCTGCTACCATCTTTCCATCTCCATACACATGCACTCAATCTCCTTGAGCGCCTCGGTGCATTGCTCATCAGTTAAGGGGCTTTCTTCAATGGCCTGGATAAGCTTTTGGCAGGCTTCTTTCTTACGGTACTCGCTCAGGTAAACTCTGAGTGCTTCAGAAACAGTTTTGGAAAGTGATTGGCCCTTGCTTTTGCAACCGTTCTGATTTTTTCAAGGACGTTTTCGTCTATTGTAAGGGTTATACGTTCAGTCATTAGCTCCTCCTGTACGAGCAACTGGAGAGATAGTGATAATATAATGCCAAAACGCCATAGTGTCTCATTAACTGTGTCTGCCACTAAACACAAGGCCTTCCTCCTGGTTCAGTAAAGTAAAGCCTATAAGCTTCGTCCTTTCGTATCTTTCGTTCATCTCGGCAAGCACAAGATAAATG
>JALWBK010000137.1:0-4111 GCA_027037155.1 bacterium
TCTTAAAAATAGAGGTATTAAAGATTTATATGAAAAATACTACAGGGAATTATTATTAGCAGAGCGAAGAAAGAGACTAAAGATAACTTCTTTCAAGGTTGCCGCACTCGTGAAAAGGGCCGTAAGCAATGGAAATTTGGAGCTTCTGTACGAGGCAGACGATCTTTTAGATGAGCTTGAAAGGGTTCTCGGATTGATTCCTTACGGAGAATTTTTAGAAGAGTTTGAGGAAGACAGCGAACCTTTTCTCCTTTTAGCAGAGGGATACCTGGAACTGGGAGACTTCAGAGAAGCTCTCACAAATCTGGAAAGGGCCAAGTCCATCATACTCTCAAGCATGTTTAACAAAAAAGAGATTGCAAAGGGAATCAGGGATGGTTTGGTGAAAGAGGATGAAAGAAGAAAACTCTTAGAACACCTCGATTACTTGAGAACAAGGATCAACACCATCGAACGTGAGCTGATGGAACTGGAGATAGAAGCTGCGAGGAAAAAGGCCTCTGAGATAAAGACCAAGCGGGAAAACCTCAACCTCGAGCTTAGAAGCTTAGAGGAAGAGTATAATGAGTTGGTTATTAAATTGAGCATGGTATCTATTCCTAAAGTAGATCTGGTGAGCTTTAACATTCCTGATTTGGATTGTACTCTGGAGAGAATGAGACAATTACCCGATCACGACAAGACCCTATTTATATATATGTTCCTCTCCAGATTCTCCTCTGCAGAGGGCTCATCCATTACATTTGTGGCTATCGATTCATCTGGAGCAGTCTGGTCCATGAAAGCCGAGCTGGAAGATCCATTCTTCCAACAGAGAGTTCAGGAGCACCTATTGGCTGTATCAGACACGGAGCGGTTAAAGATCCTGGGCAGCATGGAAGGGAATTTATGCGAGGGTGTTTTTCCTGGGTACAAGGAAGATTCTATACTCAGAAATTTCTGGGAAGAGATAGAAAGACTTGGAAAGATGTCTCCATACATCAGAGGGCTTCACAGAATTTATGCGTATTGGACCAGGTACCTGTATTGGAATGTAATTGCTCATCTGGAGGAAATGATAAAAGAGATAGAAACTGAGAAGGGAATTTCTATAGAAAGCATCTTTCTTTTACCTTTTGGTATACTGAATCTACTACCCCTTCACTGTGCCATGGATGATGAGGGAAATATTCTTCTGGACAAGTATTCTGTCTCTTTTCTGCCTTCTCTGAAGGTTTTGGGAAGACTCGTAACTGATGAAGATTTGGAGCTTTCAAAAGACAGCAATCTCTGGTTCTACGTTTCGGGAGAATATGAGAGTGTCACCCAGGACACAAGGGGAAGTAGCTTCTCAGGAGTATCTTCTTTAGTTTTCAAAAGAGAAGCTGAAGCTTTGAAAAAGATACTAAATGGGAAGGCTGTAGCTTTGAAAGACCCAAGAGAAATCAAAGATCTCTTGAAGAACAGAAGATACCGAATAGTCCATTTTGCTGCCCACGGCAAGAGTGACTTGAAAGATCCCTTTGCCTCCAGTCTGTTCCTTGACGGAGACCGGAAATTTACCCTCTCCGATGTTTTAGAAATAGAATTCGGGGCTGATCTGGTCACCTTAGCGGCTTGCGAAGCAGGATTTACCCCAAGGGCCTATGGGGATGAGGTGGTAGCTTTTCCTCTGGGGCTCTTTTACAGCGGGGCGAAATCGGTGTTAGTGAGTATGTGCAAAGTGGATATGAGTCTGACCAGGTTTTTTATGGAAAAATTCTACAGCCGACTTAAAGAAGGCAAAAACAGAGCAAAGGCTTTAAGGGAAGCCATAAGGGATCTTAGAGCTCCGGGTAAAGGCCTGCAGAGTTTGCCCTACGTTTGGGCCCCTTTTACCCTTATGGGCAAACAGGATGAAATTACTCTTTAGAAGGAGGTGGCTTAAGCATGAGGTCGTCAGAGTTTACAGAGAGGATAGAGTTTGGCCTTGTGACCGGGAGAAATGGGGTTAGGGGGAAGGCAAGAGAGGCCATTCCCTGTCTGGTGGAAGTAGAGGCTCCTGAGGATGTGGAAGAGGCTTCTATTGTTTTGCTGGACTTCGAGAGTTCTTTCTACGAAGACGAAAGCCTGGAGATATTAAAAGGGAAGAAATGCAAGATTGTCCTCCTGGTAGACGACTTCTTTCAGGAAGAGGAGATTCAAGATCCCCTTGTAGACGAGATCATTGCCATGGACGACTTAGGAATTGAAGAGCTTGAGAAGTTTGCCTTCAACCCTCTTATCTTGTGGGTACCTGAGTTAGCAGAAGGAGAAGAGGTCCCAGAAAAAGTAGCCAGGCTGTACAAGAAATGGGCCAGGTTAGTGGAACCCAATATCGGAATATATCGAAGCTACAAAACCCTGGCCGAGTGGGAAACCAGAGAAGTGAAAAGAACGGAAGAAGAATCGACCGGGTGGTTTAAAAGGGCCTCAGAAGGTATCGCCGAACTCTTCAACAGACTTACAGAAGTGTTCTCTCTCCGCTTTGATCCTGCCTATGCTGTCAGAGGGTTGGAATCAGAAGAGGAAGAAAGCAGAAGAGAAGTTTTTTATGTGAGATTAGATGATGGTAGAGTTGAAGAAATCTCAGTTATGCTAGAACGAGACAAAATTAAAATTGAATCATCGTGTGGAGAAGAAAGGATAGTAACCAGTGACGGAAAAACAATTCCTTTGGGGTATCTGAGCAGTGAAGATGTAAGTAAATTAATAGAACGTATCAAGGAGCAATGACATGGAGGGTGAAATGACGTCTATAAAGCTCAAAGAACTCAAATCAAAGCTCAGAGAGCTGTTTGGTGACTATATGAGCGAGATAGACGTGAAGCATATATGCAACCTGGTAGACATTGCGGAGATCAAGGATTATGAAAGGATCATAAGCTTACTGGGAACAATTAAAGAGAAGATAAATGTAGAAGTAAAAGGAAGCTCAGAGGGAAAGAAGAAATCTGTTATTAAATCTATACATGATGAAATATTGTGCGATATATTAACAAGAGCTGTAAGTGAAATTCTAAGTAGTAAAAATTTTGATGAGCAAGAGATAGAGAGTAGATTAAATAAATTAAGAAGAGTAGCGGCCTTTTGTATTTTAGAAATTGAAAACTACTATTACTTAAAATGGGTTCACAATTATATGGATGAGAGCCAAGAAAGATTAGCAGGCTATGAGCATAAAACCACAGTAGCATCAAAAGAACCCATAGGTCTTATAGATCAGTCATTTGATAGGTTGCTAAATAAGGCTCATAAGCCAGAAAACTGGAGCGATAACCTCTGGAAATGTCATCAGGCAGTAACCCACAATATACCAAATGATTATCCTTTGTATCGCATAGATGAAATAGTTGTTTCCAAGAACACTTCTTTATCAAAATTTGAAATTGTATACAGATATATTCTCTTAGGAAAAAAATGGACTGAGCACATTGTAAAAGCTGATACCGAAAAAAGAATAAAAACTTTTGAAGGAATTTTGAGATCTATATCCATTCAGATTGTGGGCTATACTCATTGGAAGATGAAGAAAAACGGAGATATAAAGGATGTGGAAGAAGAGGACACTAAAGGCAAGATTGAGAAGAAAACAAAGATATATTCAGATTTAGAGAAAGTTAGATTTAAGTTATTGGAACCTACTATAGAGGATAAAGGTCAAGGAATAGAGGCTCACGACATTAGAGATATAGTTTATATTGATAATACCAGTGCCTCTTTCGGCACAGATTTTAAAGGTGAAATACTTAGTCTATTCAAGAAATATTCAAACAATCAGACAGAATACGACAAGCTTAAGGAAGAATTTGTGTTCCTGTTCTACATATATGTAATGAAACAGATGGGATTAACTGAAGAAGAGGCTTATCTATTACTGCGATATAACGAGAAAATAGATAAAATAGTATTTGAGACGGAATTCCAATCGCGTGCAGAATTAAAATGTATGATAGCCGCGTCTTTTCCTAAAGACGAAGGCAAGTATTCTAAGAACGATTTGAGAAAATTTAAAAATAAATGCCGACAGAGAAAGAACAGAAAGTCTATCAAACTGCTGGAGAACTTCATAAGATCAGCTCAAGAATCAGGCATAGAGCATGAGGACTTGGAA
>JALWBK010000137.1:4121-9885 GCA_027037155.1 bacterium
GACTTGGAATGGTTTGAAGCCTTAGATAAGTTTATAAGGGAAATTAAGGGTAAAAACAGCAAGGCATAAGCAAAAGTGCACTTCATGCTAAATAGGAAAACTCTTAAAGGAGCACTCTTTCGCATTCTCCACCGCACGAATCCCAGCTTCGGGATCCACCACCAGATAGGTATAGATTACATAACTTTTTCCCCTTTTCTTGAAGGAACAATCCTGTGAGACGGGAGAACAAACATCTCCCATACATCAGCAGTGTAAGGTCCTTTAAGAACAGTCTGTGCTCTTTTACCAACCCATCACTACCCACCCAAACAAAATGCTAAGGGGAGGGGAAACCCCACCCCCTTTACGCATAGAACCACTTTTTGGACTCGCTGTAAGCCTTGTTCAACTCATCCAAGGCCATGAGAAGGTAATAACCTGCCTGAGTAAGGGTGTTGGTGCCTATGAACTTGGCCATTCTTGCCACGCGCAAGACATCATTGAAGGTCTCAGGATCAAGGCCAGAAAGCTTCTCCACCTTCTTCCATCTGTCAGGACGCACCCTGATCTTCTTCTCCCTCTCATAAAGAGTTCCCACCTCACGTATTGCCTTCAAAACCCTTATAAGATGCGGTGTAACCGGATTTCCAAAGCCACTGGTAACACCAGCCAAAGCCCTCTTCATGTAGACACCAGCCTCGGTCAACACCACGATACCGGTGGGAAGTATCTCCACAAATCCTTTTGCGTCCAGCAGCTCTATGGCCTTTCTTATGCGTACCCTCTCCTCCTCGTCTCCCTTCATATACTCGCCAATATAGAGGGGGTTCTCCTCAGAGATCTTAGAGAGCACCTCCATCTCGTAATCGGTAATGTGGGGCAACCTCTCAATTGAAACTGAAAGATCGGCATACAGCATTCCAGACTTTGTGGGACCAAAGTTGCCCACAAGCCCTTGCTCCAGCGCCTCCTCGTACCAGTCAACTCCAGGAGCAGAGAACTCCTTTCTGGTAATGGTGATGCACTTGACCGCTGGGGAGGAGATGGGCCTTCTTTTTTGCTTCTGATCCTCCAGCACCTTCTTGCCCCACTCGGTGTAGGTATAAACAAGCTTACCCTTGGGACCCTCGGTGGAGTCAACGAGCCTAAAGCTCTCAAGGGAATAGAGGATCTTCTTCACGTCCCTCTCTATAGCAGGCCTCACCTTGGCTATGTACTCCCTCAACTGGTCGTAAGAGGGGAAGATCTCCGGATTCTGCTCGTGCTTCTTCCACAGCTCCTCTATAGCAAAGAAGACCTCCAAGTCGTCATCGGTAAGAACTATTGAAGGGGTAAGCAGCATAGCTCCCAAGTTGTAGAGCTGGTAAGCCATATACAAAGCTTTACCTGCGGGAAGCAATTCTAAGTTCTCATCCACGTAGGCCATGGCCTGCAGCATCACTATGTCTTCTTCGCTGAGGTCTTGTGGACTCTCTTTAGCACGCTTCAAAGCAAGCATGATGTCCACACTCACCGCTACAGGGAAGGGCTGAGCACCCTTTTCAAGAGCCTCCTTCACCTTCTGACCAAGTCCAGTGAAGGTGAAAAAGTCTGCCGGAGGCATGGAAAAGGCTATCAACCTCTGAGCCTCAAGACACTTCACCTTAAAGTCATCCACATCCACCGCACCGGTCTTCTTGACAGGTCCCACAGGCAGATTCTTGATAAGCTCAGCAAGCTCCTTGTCCACAGTAAGATGGGGTCTGGCAAGCCTGTAAATCTCCCACAGCTCCTCAGCCTCAGGGGTAAGTTCTTCACCATCAACAAGTCCCCTATCCTGCAATGGCTTTAGAAAGACCTCCGGAACCCTTCCCTTAGCCCTTATGACCGAATCCAACATGGCTATCACTTCTGAGCCTACAAAACGGAAGTTGTCCTCCCACTCATCTATATTCACCCGAGACTCCAAGGACCTCAACAGATCCACCAACGACTCACCGGTATAGGTGAGGCTGTAATATCCTGGAAGCTCGTACCTAAGGATACCGGCAAGCTCCAAAACGCGAGCTTCCTCTATCTCTTTGCCCACCTTCTTACCAGAAGCCACATCCCTCAAAAGACGCACACCTACACCTGTGATTACCATCTGTCACCTCCAATCCTCATGATGTTTTGCGGGATGGAAATCCACCCGTAAAATAAAATATGCTTGAGCGAAATATTATCAAGTTTCTTTACAAAAACTCTTTATGGCATGTAACCCAAATGGCGGGATATGGCCAGAGCCGCCTCTTTAACGGCAGGGATCATCTCCTTTATTCTCTCATCGGTCATGCGAAAAGACGGAGCAGAGATGGAAAGGCCTGCCACAACATACTTTGTGTAATCCCTTATGGGAGCTCCCACACACTTGACATCTTCCTGGTATTCTTCGTTGTCCAGTGCGTATCCCTGCTCAGCCACCTGCCTAAGGTGCTCAAAGAGCTCATCCCTATCGGTAATGGTATTGGGGGTGTAGGCCTTTAGCCTCCTGTCCTTAAAAAGCTCCTCTAACTCATCCTGGCTCATATAGGCAAGCTGCACCTTCCCTATGGCTGTGGCGTAGCTGGGAATCTGGGTTCCAACCCTGGAAACAACCCTAACGGTGTGGGTAGTCTCCACGTTGTCTATATAAACGGCGTACACGTCCCTTAAAACGCCAAGGTACACGGTCTCGTTGAATCTATCCCTCAGCTCTTGCATTACAGGCCTTGCATGTTTTATAAGTCCCATCTGGTACTTAAACATCAGGCCCAGCTCAAACACCTTGGGGCCCAAACGATAGGCTTCTGTTCTAGGATTCTGTTCTATATACCCTCTTAACTCCAACGTTGCCAGGATTCTAAAAACATTGTTTTTGTGAAGCCCAAGCTTCTTGGAAAGCTCAGTAACTCCCATCTCCTCCTCTTCCGTATAACAGCTCAAGAGCATGAGGGCATGATCAACAGCCTTAACCAATTGCAACTCCTTCTTGGCACTCTTTTTCATCGTAACACACCCCCGTTTTATTAAAGCACAATAGAACAAGGTTTAGCACATGTCAATAGCAAAGAGTGCCTGGACATTATCAAAAACGTGTTGAAACAACATATCCACCTTTACACCCTTTACACGGGCCACCAGCTCGGCAGTGTACTTAACGTAAGTGGGCTCGTTCCTCCTTCCCCTCAAAGGAACAGGAGTAAGAAAAGGAGCATCGGTCTCAACAAGCAGCCTGTCTAAAGGAACATAGGCACATGCCTCTCTCAAAGGCTCGTTCTTGGGATAGGTAACGTGCCCTGCAAAGGAGATGTAGAATCCCAAGTCAAGGTAGTCCTTGGCATCTCGCACATCTCCAGAAAAGCAGTGAATTACGCCCTTAAGCCCCTTATAGCTGCCCAGCACCTCTTTGGTCTCACTGTGGGCATCCCTGGTGTGAATAACAACGGGAAGATTCAACTCAAGGGCAAGCGCAAGCTGCGCCTCAAAGGCCTCAAACTGCTTCTGTCTGGGCGAGAGATTCCTGTAAAAGTCCAAACCCGTTTCACCAACGGCAATAATCTTGGGACTCTGGCAAAGCTGGCGCAGTTGCCTCAAAGCCTCTTCATCACACTTTACGGCATCGTGGGGATGGATTCCCACCGAGGCAAAGATAAAGTTCTCCTTTTGAGCAAGCTCAACGGCCCTCTCACTGTCCTCTACATCAATCCCAACGGTCAAAAGAAACCTGCAATTATGCTCCTTAAGGCGCTGAATAACTGCAATTCTATCCTTTTGAAAGTAATCCATGTGTAGGTGACAGTGGGTATCCACTATCATCTGAGCCTTGCCCCCAAGGGAGTGTCATCGGGAAGTACAGGAAGATAGAGCTCTTCCCCCTTGGACGCAGCGAGAATCATGCCACAAGACATAATCCCTCTAAGTTTCTTAGGCATGAGATTGGAAAGGTACAGCACCTTTTTACCCACCAGCTCCTCAGGCTTATAATGGGCACCTATGCCGGCTACAACGGTTCTTTTCTCCGTTCCTGTGTCCACCACTAACTTCAAAAGCTTATCAGTCTTGGGCACCCTCTCTGCCTCAACCACCTGCGCAACTATTATGTTGAGCTTAGCAAAATCTTCTATGCTAATCTCAGGTATGGCCTCTTCCTTCTTTTCCACTTCAGCAACCTCCTTCTCAATCTCTTTAACGATCTTCTCCTCCTCAACCTTGGGAAACAGAGGCTTACCCTTAGCCACCTCAGCTCCCACTTGTATCCTGCCCCAGTTAAGGTCCTCCTCCTTGGGCTCGCTACCACAACCGAGCTGGGCAAGCATCTCACCCATCTTTGAGGGCATGAAGGGATAAAGCATCACACCTACAAGTCTCAGGGTCTCAAGGAGGTTATAAAGCACATTGCCAAGCTCCTCTTTCTTATCCTCTTTGTTTAGAGCCCACGGAGCCTTCACATCCACATACTTATTGGCAGCCCTTATGAGGTCCCAGATAGCCTCAAGGGCTCTATTGAAAGCCTGCCTGTTGAGATGCTCATCCACCCTCTCAAGAACCTTCTTGGCAAGCTCCTCAAGCTCGGTGTCTCTATTTTCAGTTGGAGCGGGCACCTTTCCACCGGCGTACTTGATGGTCATGGTAAGCACGCGATAGAGCAAGTTTCCAAGGTCATTGGCAAGATCCCCGTTGATGCGATGGATCAAAGCCTTGTGGGAGAAGTCGCCATCAAGGCCAAAGGGAACCTCCCTTAGCAGGAAGTACCTGACTGCATCGGCACCGTACATGTCAATGAGCCTGTTGGGGTCCACCACGTTACGCAGCGATTTTGACATCTTCCTGCCCTCTACCGTCCACCAGCCATGGGCAAACACCCTCTTGGGCAACTCAAAGCCTGCCGCCATAAGGAAGGCCGGCCAGTAGATGGCGTGAAAGCGCAGTATATCCTTGCCTATTATGTGAACATCCGCCGGCCAAAACTTCTTAAACTTCTCATCGTCGATCCCATAGCCAACGCCAGAGATATAGTTAAAGAGAGCGTCAAACCAGACGTATATCACGTGTTCATCGTCAAAGGGTACAGGAACCCCCCATCTGAAGGTGGTTCTGGAAATGGATATATCCTCTAACCCCTGCTTCACAAAGGCTTTAACTTCGTTCATCCTGAACTCAGGCAGTACGAAATCGGGATTCTCCTCGTAGAACTGAAGCAACTTATCCTGGTAGGCCGAAAGTCTGAAGAAGTAGCTCTTCTCCCTCAGCCTCTCCACAGGCCTTCCACAATCGGGGCAGTGCTTCTCTTCCACAAGCTGACTCTTTGACCAGAAAGACTCACATGGCGTACAGTACCAGCCCTCGTACTCTCCCAGGTATATATCACCTTTGTCGTAAAGCCTCTGAAAGATCTCCTGAACCACCTTCTCGTGGTAGTCGTCGGTGGTTCTTATAAAGTGATCGTAGCTTATATCGAAACGCTCCCACAGCCTCTTAAAGTTCACCACAACGCTGTCCGCAAGCTCCTTGGGGGTCATGCCCTTGGCCTTGGCACTCTTTTCAATCTTCTGGCCGTGCTCATCGGTTCCAGTTAGGAAAAAGACCTCATAACCCTTCAACCTTTTGTACCTCGCCAGCACATCCGCCGCTATGGTGGTGTATGCATGCCCCAGATGGGGAACATCGTTCACGTAGTAGATAGGGGTAGTTACGTAAAACTTCTTCATCGCTTGCCTCCCTTCTCAGAAATGACCTCCTCAACGGGCACAGTCACCTGCCCCTTCCCTTCACCTAAAGAGAT
>JALWBK010000138.1 GCA_027037155.1 bacterium
TTCACACCTCCTGTGTTTGGTGTGATTTTGTGACCATTGTTTGATACCCCCTTGGAGGTAAAGCCTTCAAGGGGGTATCTTTGTAACTCTTTTCTATTACCGGGACACAATTTTTCTTATGCCACCTCCACCCTACCTAACACAGGCCGAGGCAGAAAAAGAAAGGCTTACAGAAAGGCTTGAAGAGTGTCTGAGAAGAGGCGATCCCAAAGCCTTTGAGAAGATTTTGAAGACCCTTTTTGCAAGCATACCGTATGAGTGGTACAGAAGCAACGAGATATCACGCTATGAAGGTTACTACGCCAGCGTGGTCTACAGCTTTCTCACAGGTGCCGGTTTGGAGGTGATAGCAGAAGACTACACCAACAGAGGTAGGATAGATTTAACCATACTTTTTGAAGACAAGTGCTACATCTTAGAGTTTAAAGTGGTAGAACTGGAACCGGAAGGCAAGGCACTCAACCAAATTGAACAGAAGGGTTACACCCGCAAGTATATAGGAAAGTTTGCGAAAATCTATCTGATGGGGATAGAGTTCAGCAAAGAACAGAAGAATCTTGTAGGCTTCGAATGGAGAGAAATCTGAACCCTACCCTTCAGGGGTCTGCTGAAATACGAGCAACTTACGGTACGCCACCGCTGTAACCACCCATCCCACAAGCATCATCAAAAAGCCAAGTCCCAGAACCAGCGTGCCCATGGCGCCATAAAAGAGGAGATTCCCACCTGTGGCAAAGGAACCCAGTCCACTGTGGTAGGATATGGCATGGTACGCCCGCGCCAGAAAGTAAACCCCTGCAACGAAAGAGATATAAAACAGCACTACCGCAACAATCACATGCCGCGAGTAGGGCATAAGCAACATGATTAGGGCATCAAAGTCTGAAGAAGTCATCTTCCCGCTGTAGTGGGTCAGAAACTCCTCCAAGGCACCCATGGCTGGCTTTAAAGCCAGAAGGGAAAGGGCTATCCCCAAAAGATAGAAAACAAAGTACAGTGCGGTGTTTCGGAATATAGCCTTATCCTGATACCCCTTGGAAATCTTTTTATGAGCAACAAATAGAAAAACCCACGAGAGAATCCCGGCTATGTACGAGGCAAAGGGAAGCACAGTCAAGAACTGAAAGATTACGGCCCAGAATCCTAAGGAAGCTCCCACTTTGACGTCAAGATTCCTCTCCAACCTTACCTCCATAAACCCTTCTGTAAAGCCTCTCCAGCTCTGGATTTGCAACAGCGGTGTACACCTGAGTGGTCTTTATACTGGCGTGTCCGAGAAGCTCCTGAACCGCCCTCAAATCCGCTCCTCCCATAAGTATGTGGGTGGCAAAGGAGTGTCTCAGAACATGGGGATGCACCTTCTCAGGATCTATGCCTGCCTTCAAAGCGTACTCCTTCACTATCTGCCAGAGCCTCTGTCTGGTAAGCTTTCTACCTCTGCGATTTACGAAAACATAAGGGCTGTTGAAACTCCTAACCTTCATGTACTCGGCAAGCCACTTGAGGGCCTCAAGGTTAACGGGAACCACCCTATCCTTCTTTCCCTTGGACTGCTTAACAAAGACCAGCCCCCTATTGAAATCAACGTTTTCGGTTTTCAACTCACACAGCTCTGAGACCCTCAAACCACAAGCGTACATCAGCTCCAGTATGGCCCTATCTCTTAATCCAAGCTCCGTAGTTACATCGGGGGCCTCCAACAGCCTCTCTACCTCCTCCACTGTGAGATACTCAGGCAGCCTCTCCCATGCCCTGGGCTTCTCAAGCTCCTCAAATCCGTCCTCAACCTCAACCCCTCTCTTTCTCAAAAAAAGCACAAACTGCCTTACAGAAGAGAGCTTTCTCCTTATGGTGGCAGGTGTGCGGGAAAGACCGTAGAGATAAAAAACAAAGCTACTCAACGACTCATAATCAAAGCGCTCTCCCACAGCGTTCAAATACTCCCTAACATCCCTCACGTACGCCTCGGCGGTTTTCAGCGACAGGCCCTTCTCCATTACAAGATGGACCTCAAACTCATCCACCAGCCCTTTTAGGCTCATACCCTGCTCTTCTCCTCCACCACCGAGAGATCCAAAAAGACCTTCTTGCCAAACTTCTCCTCCATCTCCTGACGTGCCATGGTTCCTATGGCCTTAATCATCCTTCCACCTCTGCCTATAACCATGGCCTTAACAGAAGGCCTCTCCACCACGATAAAAGCCTGCACGTAAACCCTGCCCTCTCCCACATCCACCTCTCCCACCTCTACCCTTATTCCACGGGCCACAGGCCCCTTAATCTTTGAAAGCACCTTCTCCCTTATGATATCGTGCAAAATAGGCTTCTGATCCACATCAACCAGATACGCAGGTGGCTCTCCCTCCCTGCCCTTTAAGTACTTCGCAGTGGTTTTAAGCAACTCATCAATGTTGGCTCCCCTCCTCGCTGAAATGGGCACAATCTCATCCCAGTAAAGCTCCTCCGAAATTTCCTGTATAAAGGGAAGCAGTCTCTCCTTGGGAACTCCGTCTATCTTGTTTATCACAATGAAGATGGGCACCTTACCCTTGAAGTGCGCCAGCTTCTCTAATACGCTCTGATCCTCCTTAGTAAGGCCCGTATGGGCATCTATAAGAAAGTAAATCAAATCCGTATCCAGCACCTCCTTCATTCCCTCTGCCATGGACTCCTCGTCTCTCTCATCCCTGGGCTTCAAAAAGCCCGGCGTATCCACGAAGAAAACCCTTAAACCTGCAAGCTCCCTCTCTCCAACAATGGCCGTGGCGGTGGTACCTGGCACCGGCGTAACCCCCGCTATTTTTCTGTTCAAAAGCCTGTTTATCAGCGTGCTTTTACCAACGTTGGCCTTACCGAGGATTGTCACCTTTGCCCACTTCATGCTATGCTCCTTCTTTGATTTTGAGATAATTATAGGGCAGGAAGGGGAAAATGGGAACAATAAGGAGCATGACGGGCTTTGGGAGGGCAAGCGTAACGGAGGGCAACATCACCGTAAAAGTGGAGATGAAGAGCGTGAATCACAGGCACAAAGAGGTCTCTGTAAGACTACCCAAGCAGTTTCTCTTCGCCGAGCCTCATATCAGGCAGGTAATAGCCCAGTCTATTGAAAGGGGAAAGGTTGATGTGTATATTCAAGTTGAGCTTGAAGGTCTTGAAGGTAGGGAGATAAAATTAAACCGAGAGCTTGCTGTTGCGCTTTGGGAAGAGGTCAAACGGGTCTCATCAGAGATCAATGCCCCCCTGCCCAATGCAGCCATCATCTTTCGGGAAGCCTTGGAGGTGAAGAGCGAGGTTGATGAGGACAGGATTCTACCTATAATCCTTGAAGCAACTAAGCAGGCTCTCGCCAAGCTTGTAGAATTTAGAAGTCAGGAGGGGGAAAGGTTGAAGCTGGACATCCTGAAGAGGCTCGGCAAGCTGGAGGAGTTGGTGGACAAGGCCAACTCCATAGCAGACATTGCCGTAGAAGAGGCAAAGGCAAAGCTGATGGACAGGCTAAAGGAGCTGGAGATTGAGGATAATCGCATAGCCCAAGAGATAGCCATAATGCTGGACAAACTGGATGTAACCGAAGAGCTCGTGAGACTTCAGAGCCACATAAGGGCCTTTGAAGAGGCCTTGGATGCAGGCTCTCCCTGTGGGAGAAAACTAGACTTCATAACCCAGGAGATGTTTAGAGAAGCCAACACCTTAGGTGTAAAGTCGGCCTCGGTAAAGCTCTCAATGCTCGCTGTGGAGTTGAAGACCGAGATTGAGAAGATAAGGGAGCAGGTCCAAAACATAGAGTAATGTTCTCAAGGAAAACCGGAATACTTTTTGTCATTTCCGCCCCCTCCGGTACGGGCAAAACCACCTTGTGCAGAAGGCTCTTGAAAGAGGTAGATGGAATCACCTTCTCCATATCCTACACAACCAGAGCCCCCAGAAAGGGCGAGTCGCACGGGAAAGACTACTTCTTCGTGGATAGAAAGACCTTTGAAAAGATGATAAAAGAAGATGCTTTCTTAGAGTACGCCTGCGTTTACGGCAACTACTACGGCACGTCCAAGGCCTTTGTGGAGGAAAGGCTCTCAAAAGGGGAAGATCTGATTCTGGACATAGACGTGCAGGGCGCAAAGCAGGTGTTTGAGAAGATGAAGGACGCGGTGGGCATATTTATCTTCCCCCCCAGCATTGAGGAGCTGAAAAAAAGGCTTATAAATAGAGGCACTGATCCAATGGAAGTGATAGAAAAGAGGCTGAAGGAAGCAAAATGGGAGATAGAACAGGCAGGAATGTATCACTACTGGGTTTTAAACGACGACTTAGAAAAAGCCTATCAGGCACTGAAATCGGTGATAATAGCCGAGAGACTGAAAAGCCACAGGCTGAAGAGAACGACCTAAAGGAACTCGTTGATGGGTTCACCCAGTACCTGATTAAAGAGCTCAACTACTCCCAGCACACGGTAAGAAACTATAAAAGAGACATCGAAGATTTCTTTTCGGTAGTCAGAAAGCCTCCACAGCAGATAACTCCCATAGACGTCTCCCTCTTCGTTCAGCACAGTGCCAAGCAAGGACTGAAACCAAGAAGCATAGCCAGAAAGCTCTCCAGCCTGAGAACCTTTTTCAGGTACCTTAAAAAGTTGAAGATAGTGAAGGATAACCCTGCAAAAGCGGTGAGCAATCCCAAGGTGGGCAAGAACCTACCGGGCTACCTATCTAAGGAAGAGGTTGAAGAGCTGGTTAAGGCCGCAGAAACATCCATGGAGAAAGCAATAGTCCAACTCATGTACGAGACAGGCATCAGGGTCTCAGAGCTTTGCTCTTTAAACATCCAGGACGTTGATCTAAAAAGCTTGAGACTTCGCGTGAAAGGAAAGGGCAAAAGAGAGAGGATCCTCTTCTTTGGAGAAGCCGCAAAAGAGGCATTGATCAGCTATCTTAAAAGCGAGAGGATAGAGAAGGCTAAAAGGCTGTCAAAGGATCACGAGGCACTATTCATCACCAATAGAGGCAGAATCTCCGACACCACTGTGAGGAGAATTCTCAAGAAGCTCTCCATCAAAGCGGGACTTCCCAAGAACGTATACCCTCACCTTTTAAGGCACACCTTCGCCACCTATCTTTTAGAAGAAGGTGTGAACTTAAGGGGCGTGCAGGAATTATTAGGACATAAAAACATTGAAACTACGGAGGTTTACACCCATGTATCCATACGAAGGCTTATGGAAATCTACGACAGAGCACACCCCAGGGCCAAAAACCGTTAGCACCACAGTCCTCTGTATAAAGAGGGATAACAGGGTTGTTATGGCGGCAGACGGCCAAGTGACGCTTGGCTCCACAGTGCTCAAGGCAGAGGCAAAGAAGGTGAGGAAGATCTACCACGACAAGGTGTTAGTGGGCTTTGCCGGAGCCTCTGCAGATGCCATAACGCTCATGATGAGATTAGAGGGCAAGCTTGAGGAGTACGGCGGCAATCTGGCAAGGGCCGTGGTGGAACTGGCCAAGGACTGGCGTATGGACAAAGCCTTGAGAAGACTTGAAGCCCTCATGGCGGTTGCCAATAAAGAAAGAGCCTTTCTCGTCTCCGGTACTGGCGATGTGATGGAGCCCGACGATGGGATAATAGCCATAGGTTCAGGCGGCGCCTACGCGCTGGCTGCGGCAAGAGCCCTTGTAAAACACTCATCTCTTGACTTAAAAGAGATTGTATTAGAAGCCATGAGGATAGCTGCAGATATTTGTATTTACACTAACCACAACATAACAGTTGAGGAGTTGAGATGAACGCTAAAGAGCTAACTCCACAGGAGATTGTGAGGGAACTTGATAAGTACATAATCGGGCAATCCAAGGCCAAAAAGGCCGTTGCCATAGCCCTAAGGAACCGATGGAGAAGGCAGCAGCTTCCCCCTGAAATCAGGGACGAGGTGCTGCCCAAAAATATTCTCATGATAGGACCCACCGGTGTGGGAAAGACAGAGATTGCACGCCGGTTGGCCAGACTCGCCAATGCCCCCTTCGTCAAGGTGGAGGCATCCAAATTCACCGAAGTGGGCTACGTGGGAAGGGATGTGGAGTCCATAATCAGGGATCTTACCAAAGTGGCTGTACGGATGGTGAAGGAGGAAAAGGAGAGGGAGGTACAGGAGAAGGCCCGCCTCTTTGCCGAAGAGAAGATACTGGATCTGCTTCTTCCACTTCCAAAGGGCAAATTCGGCTTAGACCCTGAGACCTTGGAACAACACAAACGGACCAAGGAACAGTTTAGACAGCTACTGAGAGAAGGGAAACTGGACAATAGGGATGTGGAAGTAGAGGTGGAGGACAAAAGCAGTATGCCCATGATAGAGGTGATACCGGTCACCGGCATGGAGGACATGGATCTCAGCATAAGGGAGATGTTGGGCAACCTCTTCCCCAAAAAGATGAAAAAGAAGAGAATGAAGGTGAGAGACGCCCTTGAGTACCTGACAAAACAGGAAGCCGAAAGGCTTATAGATATGGACGAGGTGGTAAAGGAAGCCATCCAAAGAGTGGAACAGACAGGCATTGTCTTCATTGACGAGATTGACAAGATAGCGGGCAGGGAACACACTCATGGTCCCGACGTATCAAGGGAGGGGGTGCAGAGAGACCTCTTACCACTGGTTGAAGGAACCTCTGTAACTACACGCTACGGCGTGGTTCGCACCGATCACATCCTCTTCATAGCCGCAGGGGCCTTCCACGTCTCTAAGCCTTCAGACCTTATACCAGAACTGCAGGGGCGTTTTCCCATAAGGGTGGAGCTTGATCCTCTAACCAAAGAAGACTTCGTCAGGATCCTCACGGAACCCCAAAACGCCTTAACCAAGCAGTACAAGGCGCTGCTTGCCACAGAGGGAGTGGAAATAGAGTTCACAGAAGACGGCATAGACCGCATTGCGGAAATAGCGGTTATGCTCAACGAGAGGATGGAGAACATAGGGGCAAGGAGGCTTTACACCGTCATGGAAAAGCTGCTTGAAGATGTCTCCTTCAACGCCCCCAATATGAAGGGAGAGAAGGTAGTGGTGGACAGAAAGTACGTGGATGAACACCTCACCGACGTAATAAAAGACGAAGACTTGAGCAAGTACATACTTTAAAATGGATGCGTACTCCTACATACAGCAAATCTCTTTGGGTATAGTCCCTGTGCTCTTCAGCATCTCTTTGCACGAGGTGGCACACGGGGCTGTAGCCTACAGGCTCGGTGATCCAACCGCCAAAGAGATGGGAAGACTGACCCTCAATCCCATAAAACATCTAGACCCTCTTGGACTTTTGGTGTTCATAGTTACAAGGATAATAGGCTGGGCCAAGCCCGTTCCTATAAACCCTTTCAACCTGAAGAACCCCAAAAGAGACATGATATGGGTAGCAGCTGCAGGGCCAGCAACCAACCTCGTCCTCGCAGCTGCCTGTGCAATGGCCTTCAGAACCCTCATAAAACTTGACATAAATATACTTGAATTCGTCGCAGCCTATATAAGATGGGGAAAGGTCCCCCATCTTTACGGCATATACACGGTAACCGTACCAGTAACCATAATGTTCTTTATGGGCATCATCATCAACGTTGCCTTAGCCATCTTCAACCTCATTCCCATTCCACCCTTGGACGGCGGACGCATAGTATACGGAATTCTTCCAATGGAGCTGGCACAGAGATACGCAAGGCTGGAAAAATGGGGCATCATCATTGTCTTAGCCCTCATACTCATCGGAGGGCTGGACAGGTACTTTGGATACGCAGTTTTGAAGATCTCTGCACTACTTGCCGGGATCGGTTAGGAGGTAAGCAATGGGAATTGTAACAAAGGTGCTGGAAAAGATTATAGGCACAAAAAATGAGAGGGAGCTGAAGAAGCTATGGCCCATAGTTCACAAAATCAACGCCCTTGAACCGGAAATCCAGAAGCTCAGCAATCAACAATTGCAGGCAAAGACCGAAGAGTTCAAGAAACGCCTGCAGGATGGGGAAAGCCTTGACGATCTTTTGATAGAGGCCTACGCGGTAGTCAGAGAGGTAGCACGCCGAACCCTCAACATGCGCCACTTTGACGTTCAACTGCTCGGCGGTATTGTGCTTCATCAGGGAAAAATCGCCGAGATGAAGACCGGTGAGGGTAAAACACTGGTGGCAACGCTTCCCCTATACCTAAACGCCTTAACCGAAAGAGGAGTCCACTTAGTCACAGTCAACGACTACCTTGCCAGAAGAGACGCCCTCTGGATGGGACCCATCTATCTCTTCTTAGGGCTGACGGTGGGAGTCATACAGCACAACGCCTCATACCTCGTGGAATGGGAGGACAGGGAAACCTTCCGCACCAAACTGGTCCCCTGTTCAAGAAGAGATGCATACCTTGCCGACATTACCTACGGACAGAACAACGAGTTCGGCTTTGACTACCTAAGGGACAACATGGCCTGGGACATATCGGAATGTGTCCAGAGAGGTCACTACTACGCCATTGTGGACGAGGTGGACAGCATCCTAATAGATGAAGCGAGGACCCCTCTCATCATCTCCGGTCCCTCTGAAGAGGCCCCTGAGCTCTACTACACCGCCAACAGGGTGGTACAGGGCCTTAAAAAAGACGTGCACTACGAGGTGGATGAGGAAGCCAAGACGGTAATGCTTACAGAAGAGGGTATAAAGGAGCTTGAAAGGCGACTCGGCATAGAAAACCTCTACGATCCTATACACGTGGACCTCCTTCACAAAATAGAGCAAGCGCTGAGAGCACATGTGCTCTTCAAGAGAGATGTGGACTACGTGGTGAAAGACGGTGAAGTTATCATCGTTGACGAGTTCACTGGCCGTCTCATGCCTGGAAGGAGATGGAGCGACGGGCTTCATCAGGCCATAGAGGCGAAAGAGGGTGTCAAAATCAAAGGCGAAAACCAGACCCTTGCCACCATAACCTTCCAAAACTACTTTCGCCTTTACGAAAAGCTTGCAGGCATGACGGGAACCGCAGAAACCGAAGCAGCAGAGTTCATGGAGATCTACGGACTGGATGTGGTGGTAATCCCCACCCACAAGCCGATGATAAGAAAGGACTATCCAGATCTCGTATTCCGCACAGAGAAGGAGAAATGGGAGGCGGTGGTAAAGGAGATAGAAGAACTTCACAGGATAGGAAGACCAGTACTTGTAGGTACCACCTCCATTGAAAAGTCCGAGAAGCTCTCCGCCATGCTCAAAAAACGCCGCATCCCCCATCACGTACTTAACGCCAAGTACCACGAGAAAGAGGCAGAAATCGTAGCACAGGCTGGAAGGCTTAAAGCGGTAACCATCGCCACCAACATGGCAGGACGTGGAACCGACATCATGTTAGGTGGCAACCCAGAATTTCTGGCAAAAGAGGAGCTGAAAAAGAAGTACGGCACCCTTGAAGGCATTCCCAAGGAGGAATGGGAAAGAACCCTCAACAAGTACAGGGAGCTCTGCGAGAAAGAGCGCCAGAAGGTGGTAGAGTTAGGCGGACTCCACATCATCGGAACGGAAAGACACGAGTCCCGAAGGATAGACAACCAGCTCAGGGGCCGTGCGGGAAGGCAGGGAGATCCAGGTTCTTCAAGGTTCTACCTTTCGCTGGAAGACGATCTCTTAAGGATTTTTGGAGGAGACAAGCTGAAGGCTCTTATGAGTAAACTGGGCATGAAAGAGGGAGAACCCATTGAACATCCATGGGTAACCAAGGCCATTGAAAACGCCCAGAAAAAGGTGGAAGCCCACAACTTTGAAATCAGAAAGCACCTTTTGGAATACGACGATGTAATAAACAAACAGAGAGAAGTGGTCTACGCCCAAAGGAGAAAGATCTTAGAG
>JALWBK010000139.1:0-1566 GCA_027037155.1 bacterium
GTATAGGCTTCATAAAGCACTTTACCACAATCTCCTCGCCGTTGGATATTCCCCCTTCAATGCCGCCGGCGTTATTGGTTGTTCTTTTCACTCCATCATCCCACAACAGCTCATCGTGAAAGGAAGATCCCCATCTATCAAGGCACTCCCAGCCACACCCCACAGAAACTGCCTTTATCCCCTGAATGCTCATCATTGCCTGTGCAAGCAATCCATCAAGTCTCCTGTCCCACTGAACGTGAGAACCCAACCCGGGAACCACTCCCTTTGCCCTAACCTCAAAGACCCCACCAACTGTATCGCCCTCTTTTTTGGCTCTCTCTATCTCCTGAACCATAAGAGCGCTCGACTCTTCATCGGGACATCTAACGGGAGAGCTATCTGCTTCCTTAAGCTCTTCAAACCTTAAAGTTCTGTTGAGCCTCACCCTCCCTATGGAAACAACGGCAGAAAATATCTCAACCCCAAACTCTTTTAAAAAGAGCTTACACAAAGCCCCGGCCGCCACCCTGCCTGCAGTCTCTCTGGCACTGGCCCTCTCAATTACAGGCCGCATCTCAGGATACCCGTACTTCAAAAGGGCCGGTAAATCTGCGTGGCCCGGGCGGGGCACGGAAAAGAAGCGCTCTTCTGAAAACTGGAAGGGATGCATCACCTCCTTCCAATTTTCCCAATCCCTATTGAAAACTGCCATCACTATGGGTGCACCGGTGGTCTTTCCCCGATACACACCGCTGAGAAACTCCACCTGATCCCTCTCTATCTTCATCCTACCCCCACGGCCATATCCCATCTGACGACGGGACAGCTCGCTGTTGATGAAATCAACATCTACTGAGAGGTTGGAGGGAAAGCCCTCAAGGAAGGCAAAAACTCCTCTTCCATGGGATTCTCCGGCGGTGTAAAAGCGAAGCATCCTTACTGCTTCGTAGCCTCCACCTTCTCCTTGTACCTCACTATGGTAGGCGTTATGAAGATGAGAAGCTCCCTTTTATCCACATTCTTGTACTCCTTACCAAAGAGCCACTTGAGCAAAGGTACTCTGTCAAGTCCAGGTACCCCTCTAAACTCATTCTGCTTTGTCATCTCGTAGATACCACCAATGGCCAACGTCTCTCCATCCTGCAACCTAACCCTAGTTTTCACCGATCTGGTTTGGATAGGAAGACCATCCGGGGTCATGTGAGCAAAGTCTGGGCTGTCTTTGCTCACCTCCACATCCAAAATTATGTCGCCATGAGAGGTGATATGGGGTGTCACCTTAAGCTCCAACTTTGCATCCTTGAACTCCACATTGGTACCCTGATCGGAAACCGTAGAGTACGGGATCTCGTATCCCTGGGAGATCTCCGCCTCTTTATTGTCCATAGTTATTACCTTGGGATTTGAGACTATCTTAACCAACCCGTTACTCTCAAGGGCCGAAAGCCTTACATTTAGGCTGAAGGTCTGAGCTCTATTCAACAAAGTAGCGGCAAATACACCGGCTGGAACACTACCAACCGACGGAGAAAAGCCCAGATCTACATTTCCATTTGTGTTATAGCTATATGGGAAGTTGTAAGG
>JALWBK010000139.1:1576-3001 GCA_027037155.1 bacterium
GTCTCCTGCTGGTTGAACGAAATTCCCCAATTTATCCCAAGATCCTTCAAACGAGAGGTAGCAACCTCAACGATCCTGGCACTTATCTGCACCTGGGGTATGGGCTTGTCTGCCTTTTTAAGAAACTCCTCAACCCTCTTCAGATCCTCCTCCGTTCCCCTCACTAATAAAGCGTTAAGCCTTCCTATGACCTCAACTCCTTTCTTCATCTTACCAGCACCGGCAGATTTAGCTAATATTGACTCCACTAAAGACTTCAGCTCATTAGCGTTGGCGTAATCAAGCTCAAAGATTTTAGTGTGTATAGGAACTACCTCCTCAAGCACCTTTGCCATCTCTGCTCTGCGCTTCAACTCGCGATTTATTTTATCCACCGGACCTATCCTTATAATGTTGGGGCCCTCCTCCAGCATACCCAACCCGTTAGACTTCAAAATCACATCCAGTGCCTTTCTCCAAGGTACGTTCTTAAGCTTTATGGTTACCGTTCCTTTGACCTCGGGATCTATCACGAAGTTTACACCGCTTACCTCACTAAGGATGCTTATCACATCCCTAATATCAGCATCCTTAAACTCCAATGAGACCTTCTGTCCTTCCCCCACCTCCACCTGAGAAGGAGCAACGACCCTAATAAGGGAAGGCTCAACTCTAACAACCCTTCCCATCCTCACTATCTTCACCTTCACCTTCCCTTCAGGGTAAAGCACCACCATGGTCTCTTTATTTGTGTAATCGTACAAAACTCGCAATCTAGATATGAAAGGTATGGGAGTAACCAGCATCTCCCCCAATCCAGAACCATTCTTACAGTTATACAGGTGAATCACTATCCTCTCTGGATCAGAAAGCTCTTCAACCTCAACATATTCCCAAGGCATACGTCCATAAAGCAAAACGGCATCTTTTCTCACTTTAATAGCAGTCAAGGTATTCATAACCTTTGAGAGAGGGACTCTACTTCTTTTCTTTTCCTGCTGGGTCTCTCCCTTCCTAAGAACGGTTTTCAACACAAAACCTTCATCCTCAAGGATCCTAACATTCACAGGAATCGCTTTAACACCAAATCTCTGCTCAAAAGCAAGCACCTGACTTGATGGCACATCAACTACAACCTTCTTCAACTCGCCCTTTTGATACACCTTCAACTCAAATCCCGCCTCAAGAATCTGGGCATACGCATCCTTCAACCTTTTTAAAGACGCTCTTTTAAAGACCCCTATCTGCAATGTCTTGGCTATCCCTAAATGGGTTAAAAGCAAAACTCCAAAACAAAGAATTATAACCCTTCTCATAAATTAACCCCCAAGCTCACAGTTTCTTTTCCTTTATAGGGAAAACGATAATCTTGCCTTCCCTCTTCAAAATTAACGCATCATTTCTTATATCTATTACCCGCTCCCCTCGGTTACCCAAATAATCTCC
>JALWBK010000140.1 GCA_027037155.1 bacterium
TAGCCTCTGGAGTGCTTTAGACTATGAAAAGCCCCACAGGGACATGAAGCTAGGAATGCTTCCTTCTAAGCTGGCTCGTATAATGCTAAACCTTGCTGGCCTTGAACCTGATGATGGTTTTTGGGATCCGTTTTGTGGTTTAGGCACGCTTCTGATGCAGGGGCAGTTTCTGGATCTTTATTCCTATGGCTCTGATATTGATGTGAATGCATTGCGCATGGCGCGAGAGAACGTGGAGTGGCTTTTAAAAAGAGGTTATGTGAAAGGCCTTAAGTTTAGGGTGTTTGAGTACGATATTAGAAAAAACCCTATGTCGAACAAAATACTAAGGGATATCGCCGGGCGAGGTAAGTTTAATGCAATCGTAACAGAGGGGTATCTTGGGAAGCCTAGGACCAGGCCATTTAGTACCAAGCGGCAGGTCTTAGCCCAATGGGTTCAGGTTAGACCGCTTTATAAGGTGTTTTTGCGGCACGTTTCGTATCTTATTGATCCTGGTGCCAGGGTTGTTTTTGTAGTTCCCCGGTATAGGTTAAAGGGTAAAGGTTGGTATGCTCCTAAGCTAGAGATAAATCTTAAGCGCTTCAGGCCCGTGCGTTTTAACACAGGCCCCTTGATTTGGCAACACAGCGATAGTATTGTAGCAAGAGAGCTGGTGGTGGTAGAGAAGTGGGGTTAGGAAGGTTGGTTTGCTTTTGTAAGTCGTCGGTGAGGGGCAAGTTTCACTCTAATCCTGTCTACGTGGGTTGCGATGTCCTTTTTTAGCGGTTCAGGAGCCATTGATTGGAATTTCTCGAGCCTTTGAAGAAGGTATTCTTCATTAAAGGCTTGCTTATTTTGAATCTTTCCTTCGGGGGGTAAAGATTCGGCTATGGAGATCCCCGCCCTCTTTCCAAGGGTATAGGATATGGCTAAGACCTTGACGCGGCTTCTTGTACCGGCTGCTTCATTCCACTGGGCTATTGCTAGAACGGAACCTCCATCTTTTGTAGTCAATGCCGTAAGATCTAACCATGTTGTTAGGCTGTTGCGTTCTGTGTGGACGAGGCTTCTATCGTTAAAGATTTGGTCCGTCCTCTGTAACATCTCTTCCGGGTGTATGGGGAATATATGACTGCCGTGGGCTATTTTTAATTCCTCAAATAAAATTGGATCAAGTGATGGAGATTCTTTTATTGTGGGTTCTCCTTTCTCTCGAAGCATACCTTTCTTTCATACTTTAACTGATAATAAATTATATACCTTAAAAGCAGGGATTGTCAAGATTTTGTACGGGTTCAAAAAAGTTACGACAACTTTAGAGCCTCCCAACTCCTCTAACAAGTATTCTAAAGGTGTCCTATAGTCTAACGATTGATGAATTCTCTCTGTATTGTAGTATACCAGGTATTCATACAGATAGTCATTCAATTTAGCTATGTCACTAAATCCCCAAACCTTAGGCAAATATTCCTCCTCTAACGTTCTCATTGCCCTCTCTATCTTTCCATTCTGATACGCCTTGCTAGGATAACTGTATACATGCTTTATGTTGTATCTATCCAGTACACTGTTAAACATCCCTTTAAACTCCGAACCATTATCTGTCTGTACATACTCTATATCCCCATAGCTTCTGAAAAACTGTATGGCTCTTTCTAAAAAGTCTGCTGCACTCCTTGCTGTGATGTCTCTGTAAAACATTGCAAATAGCATCCTGGTCTTTATGTCTATGGCTGCGAATATGTAGTAGATCTTTCTGCCTATCATCACATAATACTTGGTGTCTATCTGGATAGCTTGCATTGGTTTTAAGTTCTTTGGGATATCTTTTGGTCTTAATACGTCCTTTAGCTTCTTTGTTGGAATCTTAGGATATCTGTCTTTGTAGTATATCCGTAGCTTTGGATCAGAGCTTTTGTATCTGTTTAATATTCTCCCTACAGTACTTGCTGATACCTTAACCTGGTACAGTTTGTATAGATACCTTGCTATCTTGTTCTTGCCACACAGACATCTTTCCCTGATCTTAAATACCTTCTTGACCAACCAGCCAGATATTATGGTAGGTCTGCCTAATTTTCTATTGTTGGTGCCACTCTTTTTTCGATAGTATGGTTTTAATTGTTGCCACTTTATCACAGATCCATCTATAACATCTTTGACCTGTTTTATCCATCTGTATGCTGTACTTCTGTGAATATTCAGTAGTCTAGAGATTTCAGACACTCTCATGTTGTGGTTGTAGAACCAATCGTATGCATTAAGTTTTTTGGTAACGGATGCATTGTCTTGGAATGTGGTATATAATTGATCGATTCTTTTTATCATTTTACCTCCTCCTTACATCTTATAGTCTTATATTTTAAGGGGGAGGCCTCCCTTATGAGTTGTCGCAACTTTTTTTGAACCTTTACAAAGTCGCTCTCTCCAACTGTTCTGAATGGTTTTGCTGGCAGGCAATTTTTACTTCCATGAAAAAGGAACCTACCTTAAGAGGGGGCAAAGTGTAGGGATGTTACGTTCTGTCCCTGCCTTTAATATTCTCCCTTCAACATTAAACCTGCGTCTACCGTTAATATCTCGCCACAGACAGCAGTGTTTTCTATTAGAAACCATACTGCATCTGCTACCTCTTCGGGCGTGACCCATTTTTTAAGTGGTACATCTTTTATCCAGTATTTTTTCTCGGCTTTGTCGAGGTCTCCCCACATAGGTGTGAGGGTTCTTCCAGGAGCTACTGCGTTGACCCTGATCTTTGGGGCAAGGATCCTTGCTAAGTTTTTCATGTATGAGTTTAGTGCGGCTTTCATGGCTGAGTATGCGATACTTTCTGGCATTCCGCTACCTATAAACCCAGCTATAGAAGAGATAAAAACGATGCTGCTTCCTTTGGGCATCAGGGATACAGCTCTTTTTGTAACTTTTATCTGTGCCAGAAAATTGACTTGGAAGTTGTGTTCGAATACTTCTATTGCAAACGGCGCTTCCCTTTCGT
>JALWBK010000141.1 GCA_027037155.1 bacterium
CAAGCTCTTGGGGTTTTATTAAAATGTGGGTTATAGTTTGTCAATAGCCGGTGACGGATTCATTTAAATTTATAGGGTGTACATTTCCTTTGAAGGAGGTGACGCCATGAGGATAGCGCAGGTTGCACCCCTTGTTGAGAGCGTGCCTCCGAGGCTTTACGGTGGGACTGAGAGGGTTGTGAGCTATATCACCGAAGAGCTGGTAAAAAGAGGGCATGAGGTTGTTCTTTTTGCAAGTGGTGATTCTGTGACATCTGCTGAGCTTAGGGCTGTGGTGCCCGAGGCGTTGAGGTTAGCTGGAAAGTATCCTTACGAGCCCTACACCCTTTTGGAGCTGGAGGAGGTTTTCAGATGTGCCGATGAGTTTGACATCATACATTGTCACGTGGATTACCTCGCCTTTCCGTTTTGCACCTTCACTGCCACACCTGTGGTGCACACCATGCACGGCAGATTGGATCTACCCTTTTATAGGGATATCATGAAAAGATACGGTGATTTGAACCTCGTCTCTATAAGTAATAGCCAGAGGCTTCCGCTTCCAGAGGCAAACTTTGTAGCCACTGTGTACCATGGTTTGCCGAGGGATCTTTACGATTTCAGCGATGAGCCAGAAGATTATGTACTCTTTTTAGGCAGGATATCCCCTGAGAAACGGCCAGATTTGGCTATAAAGGCGGCTATTAAGGCGGGTGTAAAGATAAAGATAGCTGCCAAGATAGATAGGGCGGATAGGGATTACTACGAGAGGGATGTTAAGCACCTTATGGAACACCCGTTGGTGGAGTTTGTTGGTGAGGTGAATGATGAGGAGAAGAACGAGCTTTTGGGGAAGGCTATGGCTTTGGTGATGCCCGTTGACTGGCCTGAGCCCTTTGGACTTACGGCTATTGAGTCCCTTGCCTGTGGTACTCCGGTTGTAGCCAGGCCTTTTGGGGCACTTCCCGAGATTGTGGTGGATGGAAAGGTTGGTTTTTTGAGAATGGATGTGGATGGGTTGGCCGAGGCGATTAGAGAGGTGGAGAGGATTGACAGGAGAGAATGTAGAAGACATTTTGAAAGGAACTTTACCGTGGAGAGGATGGTGGACGACTACGAGAGGGTGTACCAGAAATTGATCAGGGGTAAAGTAAAGCTGGCGGCATGAGTAAAGCTGGGAAAAGGGAGAAGGTACTTATTGACGGGGAATGGTACATTCTCTGCTCCACCGTTCCCCTTATTACCCGAAAGCATACGCTGAAGTCGGACAGGGCCTTTGTTATCACCGATGCTCTCGGTGATATACCGGTCTCTTTTCCCACGGAGCTTGGCTACTACTGGCGTGACACCAGGTTTTTAAGCGGCTTTGAGATGTACGTCAACGATTCCCGCCCTGTCCTTCTCTCTTCTGATATAGATAGTGAGAGCAGGAGCATTTTGGTGGAGATGACAAATACAGACTTCAGAATAGGAGACAAGGTTGTTCAGAGGACCTCTCTGTACATAGGAAAGACTATAACCTTTGATGCAGATGATTTGCTGTTTAAGGTTGTTATCAGAAACCTTGCCCTATTCCCTGTGCCGGTCAAGGTTCAGTTTAGGTTTGATGCAGACTTTAGGGACATCTTTGAGGTGAGGGGAACCGAGAGAAAGGAGCGGGGGAAAAGGGCTGTATGCGTGAAGGGAAGCAAAGTTGAGTTTGAGTATGTGGGGCTTGATGGGTTAAAACGGCGGTGCCTTCTGGATTTTTCACCTTCTAATTTTTTAGTCTCTTCCGAGGCGGCAACCTTTGAGGCCGTTTTGGAGCCAAAACAGAAGGAGGGGTTCGTCGTTAGAATAAAGGCGGGCATTGAGAATAGATGGAGCTTTTCGTCCGATAAGGTGAAAAAGCCGCTTTTTGAGTCTTCCCTAAAGATAGACTCCAGCAGCACACTGCTGAACACGGTGATTAAGAGGTCTTTGAGGGATCTTGAAATGATGCTTTCCGACTTTGACGGTTGTTCAGTGCCCATGGCGGGTATTCCGTGGTACTGTGCACTTTTTGGCAGAGACGTTTTGGTAACCTCTTTGGAGTTGCTTCCTTGGTATCCGGAGATTGCTCGGGATACCCTTTTGGTGCTTTCGCGGTATCAGGCTGAGGAGTTTGATGACTTCACAGATAGCGAGCCGGGGAAGATCCTTCACGAGCTGAGAGAAGGGGAGATGGCTAAGCTGAGGGAGGTGCCCTTCGTTCCCTATTATGGAACGGCGGATGCCACCTGCCTTTTTGTGATACTTGCCGCTGAGTACCTTAAATGTTCTGGAGATGTGCAGCTCGTAAAAAGTATCTGGAAAAGCATAGTGCTTGCCGCCGAGTGGATGGAGCATCATGGGGATATAAACAGCGATGGGTTTATAGAGTACGTGACGAGATCCTCCCTTGGCTTGAGGAATCAGGGGTGGAAGGATTCCCACGATGCCATCCACCATTCTGATGGTTCTCTTGCTGAGCCTCCAATAGCTGTTGTGGAGGTGCAGGGCTACAAGTACAGGGCTTTGAAGTCCCTTTCTTTTTTGTGCGGATGCCTCGGTATGGCAAAGGATGCAGAGCGCTTTGACAGGAGGGCCAGGGAACTGGCTGGTGCCATAGAACGTGTTTTTTGGATGGAGGATAGGGGATTTTACGCCCTTGCCCTTGATAGAAACGGTGCAAAGTGTGAGGTGATTGCTTCCAATGCGGGACATCTGCTCTTCGCCGGTGCGGTTTCTGCTGATAGGGCTGTGAAGGTTGTTGATAGGTTAATGTCGGATGAAATGTTTACTGGCTACGGCATAAGGACCCTTTCAAGGAATGAGGTGCGCTACAATCCCATGAGTTATCATAACGGTTCCGTGTGGCCCCACGATTGTGCCATTATCTGTAATGGTTTTGTGAATTATGGGTTTAAGAGGGAGGCTTTAAAGCTCTTTTCCGCTATGCTTGATGCGGTGGCGCATTTTCCAGATTACAGGGTGCCC
>JALWBK010000142.1 GCA_027037155.1 bacterium
TAATAAGGTCGTTCCAGAAATTACCGGACTGGGATGCGACTATTCCGGGGATAAATGCTGCAACGATCATCCACAGACCTGCGACGAAGTTAACCCAGCACATCGATTTCTTGGCGCGGGTGGAGAAGTAGGCGAAGATAGCGACAAGTATGCCGACGATGAGGTCGTTCCAGAGACTTGCGGTTTTGTTCCCCACGATTCCGGGTATGAACGAAGCGATTATCAGCCATGCACCCAGCACAAAGTTAAGCCATGTGCTCCACATGATCTACCTCCTTGTTTGTTTTATGCCCTCACCATACCAAATAACCACATCTTACATTTTTATATTTCCAATTAGAATTTAATTCAAATACTGTTAGAGTAAAACCATTACACAAATAATTTATTTTGTCAAGGGTGAGTTCGGAGAACTTACAAGTTATAACACATTTGTAATCAATATGTTGTTATTTCATGGAGAATGAATGTATAGCACTGTGGTTGAACATTTCGGCGTTTAAGGTATAAATCTTGTCCCGTTTCGTATATGTGGCATGACATGGGGCAAAGTGCTTGTGCTAAGCTCAATTGCCAAACACCACCTGATATAGAATTCTAATACCCCCATCCTTTATTGAAAGAAGTCCACTGAAAGGGAGATTCACTCTTCAGGTTCCCACAGGTAGTCTTTGAAGTTGGCCACTTTGAGCTTTTTTCTCTTCTGGACGACGGCCAGCCCTTCCTTTTCAAGGCGTTCCTTCTGTAGCAAGCCACCTCCGGGTAGCTTGGGGTTGAGACTGCCGTCGGACTTCACTACGCGCCACCACGGGATTGATTCTCCTGCTCCTTCTTCCTCCGCAGCTTGAGCAATCAACTTTATGTAAATTCCTGTAACGAGAGGGCATGTGGTGACAACCTGAAACTTTCTGGCGAGGTAGTTCCTGATCTGAGCCACTGTCATAATCCTGCCCTTTGGTATTAACTTTATGATCTCCTCAATCTGTTGAGGAGCAGGTATGAGCATCATACCCATGCCGTACTTCCCTATCAACTTTTGGGGGATCTCAACAATCTGAGGCTCTTTGCCTTCAAGCTTCTCCCTTGCTGATTTCTTTCTCTTTCCCATAATCACAATTTTAACTCATATCGTGTCTTAATTCATCATGCCATGGGTGCGCGACAATCTTGGGGTTGAATTAGCCCGATATGCGTTGATTTCATAAAATTTTTGCTTTACTTTTCTAAAGCTTGAAAAGCTTAGAGTATTGCTAAAATCAAATAGGAGGTAGAGGATGGTTTATAAAGAGCACAGCGGTTTGATAGTGATTAGACTTGACGATGGGGAAACCTTTCCAGATGAATTGAAATCCATATTCGACGATATACCATACATGGAAAGTGGAGTTGTTTTGTCTGCACTTGGTATGTTGAGCGATTTTGAGCTCGGATACTTTCGGGACGGGGAATATCACAGAGACAGATTTGATGTGCCGATGGAGCTAATAGCGATAAGCGGTAGCATCAGTCGTAATGCTGAGCCGTGGTTCCATTTTCATGCAGCCCTCGCTAATGAGGACAAATCGGTGGTAGGTGGACATTTATTTCGGGGCAGGGTATGGGGAACTCTGGAAATCTTCCTGCTGAGCTCGGGACTGAAGCTGTATCGCGTGCCCAAAGGGCACCTTAAAGTCCTTGACATAATCTGAGGAGGGGGAAAATTGATAGTCAGCATAGCGGACAGGCTAATAAAGATGAAGGTTTTATATTACGGGCCTCAAGGTTCAGGCAAAGCCACCAATCTGGCTTTTATAAGCGAAAAATACAGCGGGAAGAAGTCTGAACTCCGCGAGATTGAGACTATCGGTCACAAACATTTCTCAATAACAATAGCTCCGATAGGATTTGAGCGATTGCATTCATTTAACATCTGGATAGAGCTCCTGACTGTGCCCGGCAAGCCAGAATACCAGTCTGCCAGGCGGGTATTGCTCAGAGACACCGACGCCGTGGTTTTCGTGGCGGATTCTCAAATAGAAAAGACCAACGAGAATTTCCAGATGATAGTGGATTTGAAGAGCAACATGAAGTTTTACAACATGACCATGAGGGACATCTTTCTGGTGATGCAATACAACAAGCGTGACCTACCGGACGCAGCACCAATCCCTTACCTTCAAAGGGTTTTGAACAGCAGCCTTAACGCTCCTTACACGGAGGCAATAGCGATACAGGGCGTTGGCGTAATGGAAACGCTAAACTTAGTACTTGAGAACCTTATAAATACTCTCAGAGCTAAATACGGCTCATAAGGCATCATATACCGTGTTTCGATAGCAAAGCATCCATATCTTTTTTGAATTTATCCCTCGCGTCTTCGGGGACTTCGTTGGCAAGCAGGTCGATAAGCTGTCTGACCTTGTTGCGTGGGAATTCGCTTTCTTTTTCGCCAAGCTGCATGATCTTCTCGCTGACGATAATGCCTGAGATTGGACCTATGTATTCGGTAAACTTCTTGATTATCTCATCCATCACGCTTTTATCGAGCACTTCATCGGGCGAAATAGTTTTCTTGATCCTGACAAGGCCGTGGGCAATGAGGTTTTTCACAGCTTTGAAAACCTCGATCTCGCTTATTCCGAGATTAGCCGCAATGTCCTTGATCCTCGATTTCCCGTTTATCTGAGCGAGGATTTTCCACTCTACTGCGCTGAGTTTCAGCTCCTCATTTGAAGGTGTGGACTCCGTAAAGACAGGGATCGCAAACGGATCAAGCGCATCTTTTATGTCCTGCAGCTCGTCTAATTTGACGGATAGGTCGAGGATGATGCTTTCAATATCTTCTTCTATGGTTCTTTTGGGAGCTTCTTCGTTAGGGTAGAACTCGAAATCCCCCTCATTCCACAGGTAGATAAGGAAAAGCGCATCTTTGCCTTCCACGGTTCCGGTCGTAGCGTGAATCACA
>JALWBK010000143.1 GCA_027037155.1 bacterium
TTGGATGAACTAGACTATCCTCCTGTTGTAAAGTACGACAGGCAGTTTCACTTTATAAAAGTCTTTGTGGTGGTTTTTGACACCTACAGAAGGGTTGAGCATCCTAAAGATATGTGTCTTGAGATACCGAAGATGAGTACGGGAAGCGTCTTTTACCATTTTGTTGATGCAAGAAGAAGGAATCCAGAGGGACTGGACGATTTTCGTTCTTGGCTTCTCTCCTTTGGTGAAGATTATATTGAGTTGGTTAGGCGTATAGCCGAGATAGATCCCTTCTTTAAGAAGATGTCGGAGGTTAAGGAAGAGCTTACTCGCATGTTTAGAGAATACTTTATGGAGACCTAAGGATGGAAAAGCTTACAAAGCTTGCGGAGATTGTGGGCACTGATGTTGTAGAGCAGCTCTTTCAGCTCTCTCACTGGTTGAAGGATGTTACCGTGGTGCATGTCAACTCTACCAGAGAGGGAGGAGGAGTTGCTGAGATCCTGAGGAATCTTGTGTCCCTCATGAGAGAGCTTGGGATAGATGCCCATTGGGAGGTTATTGAGGGTACGCCGGAGTTTTTTCAGTGCACGAAGGGCATTCACAATGCCCTGCACGGCCACAACGTGGTAATTCCCGATAGATTGCTCAGCGTGTACCGTGAAGTGAACAGGGAAAACGCAGAGAGGCTAAAGGATGTGCTTCAGGATGCAGATGTTGTCTTTATTCATGATCCGCAACCTGCTGCCTTGATTGAGCATTTCCCTGATAGAAAAGGCAAGTGGATTTGGCGATGCCACATTGACATAAGCAAGCCTCAGAGGGAGGTGTGGAAGTTCCTGAAGCAGTTTGTAGAAAGATACGACGGAAGCATCTTTCACCTTGCCTCTTTTGCCAAAAGGCTTTCCCATCCCATGTACCTTATTCCTCCAAGCATAGATCCTTTAGGGGAGAAGAATATTCCTTTAGATAGGGAGGAGATAGTAAAAACTTACGAAGAGCTGGGTATAGACCTGTCGAGACCGGTTCTTTTGCAGGTTTCAAGGTTTGATAGGTTGAAGGACCCCATTGGGGTTATTCAGGCCTACAGGATGGTGAAGAGGTTCTTCCCCTCAGTGCAGCTTGTGCTTGCGGGAGGGGGAGCCAAGGATGATCCGGAGAGTATGGCTGTTTTGAGTGAGGTGAGAGCAGCGGCAAACGGGGAAAAGGACATACACGTGCTCTTTCTTCCCACCAACGATCGTTTGATAAATGCTCTTCAGAGAGGAGCCACGATAATTATTCAAAAATCTATTAGGGAAGGGTTCGGTCTTACCGTTACCGAGGGGATGTGGAAGTACAAGCCTGTTATAGGGGGAGATACGGGAGGAATAAGACTGCAGGTTATAAATTATCACACCGGATTTTTGGTGAACACCCCTGAGGGAGCGGCGCTCAGGATAAGGTATCTACTTAGCCATCCCGAAGTGAGAAAAGAGATGGGCAGAAAGGCCCATAGCTTTGTGAAAGAGAACTTCCTCATCACCAGGCACTTGAGGGACTATCTCAGCGTTATGATCAGTCAGCTTTACAACATCTACGAGAGACTTGAGCTTGTGTAGGAGGTGAAGATGTACACCCTTGAACAGCTGAGAGAGTGGGATCTAAAGCACTTTTGGCATCCTTTTACCCAGATGGTAGAGTATGCCCAGTGGGAGCCGTTGATTATTGAAAGGGGAGAGGGAGTCTATCTTATTGATGTGAACGGCAATCGTTATATAGACGGTGTCTCTTCACTGTGGGTGAATGTGCACGGACACAACCATCCCAAGATAAATCAGGCCATAAAGGAGCAGTTGGAGAAGATAGCCCACTCAACCACCTTGGGCGTTGCCAACGTGCCTGCCATACTTCTTGCCAAAAGGCTCGCAGAAATTGCTCCCGAAGGTTTAACCCGTGTCTTTTTCTCCGATACTGGTGCCTGTGCCATGGAGATAGCCATTAAGATGGCCTATCACTATTGGCAGAACAAGGGGGAGACCAAGAGGAAGAGGTTTGTGGCTCTCAGAAACGGGTATCATGGAGACACCATCGGTGCCATGAGCGTTGGAGGAATAGATCTGTTCCATGCCGTTTATAGACCCTTGCTCTTTGAGGCCTACTTCTCTCCATCGCCGTACTGCTACAGATGTGAGTTAGGGCTGACGCCAGATAGATGTGGGCTTGAGTGTTTGAATAAGCTTGAAGAGATTGTGGCGAAGCACAAGGATGAGATATGCGCCATTGTCAGTGAGTCTACGGTGCAGGCGGCAGGGGGTATTATAGTGATGCCGCCTGGATTTATGAAGGGATTGAGGGAGATTGCCGATAGGTACGGTGTACTCTTGGTGTTAGATGAGGTGGCGGTGGGCTTTGGCAGAACCGGCAAGATGTGGGGTTGCGAGCACGAGGGTGTGGTGCCCGATATAATGGCCGTGGCGAAGGGAATTACCGGCGGGTATCTTCCCGTGGCGGCAACCCTAACCACCGATGAGGTCTATAACGCCTTTTTGGGGGACTATACCAAAACCTTTTATCATGGGCATACCTACACAGGGAATCCTTTGGGCTGCGCAGCGGCCCTTGCAAGCATAGAGCTGTTTGAGGAGGAAAGAACCCTTGATAAGCTCCAGCCAAAGATAGAGCATCTAAGTAAACGGCTTGAGGAGTTTAAAGAGCTTAAACATGTGGGGGATGTGAGGCAGAAGGGCTTTATGGTGGGGATAGAGCTTGTGAAGGACAAAGAGAGTAAGGAGCCTTTTCCGCCTGAGGAGAGAACAGGGTACAAGGTGATGCTGAAGGCCAGAGAGAAAGGGGTATTCATCAGGCCCTTGGGGGATGTGGTTGTTATACTGCCTCCCCTTGTGATAGAGATGGATGAGCTTGACAGGCTGATTGATGCTGTGAAGTGGGCTATTAGGGAGACAACAGAG
>JALWBK010000144.1 GCA_027037155.1 bacterium
GTTGAGGAGCTTGAGAAGGAACCCTCTAAAGTAGATACCAATGTGGATAAAGGAGAGTTGCTAAAGAAGATTGTATGGATGTTGGGTAATGAGAGCGTGGATAATTCAAGTAATGAGTGGGAAGGTGTGGTAGAACACAAAATTGTTGAGAATTTTAAATCTCAGAATGATTCTGAAGAGCATATCTCAAAGCAGGTACGCTCTACTGACTTAGAGTGTATCTGGGAAATTATAAAGGGATACGTCTTTGTGGGGCAAGAGGAATATTCTGTTGAGGATTTGAAAGAAAGTAGTTCTGAGCTGTCTTGTGGGTTAGTTGATAGGTTGGTTGATCAAAATCCTGATGAGTCGGACAAGCGGTTACTTCATGTAGAGTTACCAAGGGGAAAGGTTAAGGAAATAGAGTTGGAAGGTTTTTCGAATGGTAATGGCAATGAGGCAGTAAGTGAGGGGGAAGTGGAAGGTGAGAAAGAGAATGTGGATGTTAATGTGGGAATGGATGGTGAGGTAGATATAGGGGCAGAGGCGAGAAGAGTTGTCGGTGAGAGATTGGTAAAGCGTTGTAGAGTAGTTGAATGGAAGAGAGTGAGTGTTGAAGGGGTGAAGGTGGAGGAAAAGTTGGGGGCTTATGATGAGATAGATGTGGGAGTTAAGTTGAAGGTGGAAGGAGAAGAGGTAGAGGGTAAGGTAGATGATGAGGTAGGTAAGAGGGTGGGGATATTTGATGGGGAAGAGACTGGTAGTAATGGCAAGAGGGTACAGTTTGAGGCTGAGGGGGATGTGAGAAAAAGGATGTCGTTTGTGGATGTTGAGGGTGGGGATGTTAGGCAGAGGTCAGACGAGAAAGAGAAGCTGGAAAGTGAGAGTGCAACGGGAGCTGTTAAAGCTCAAGGGCATGCTAAGAGCAAGAACAAAGGAGCGAGAGGTAATAAAAGTGTTTTTAAAGTGTCAAGAGTGGAAAGTGTACAGGTTGGAGATGAGTTGGAAATAGCGGATGGCAGATATGTGGAGAGTCAGAGAGGGCATGTAGTAGATCTTAGCGGTATGGTAGAAACAAAGGAAAAGGAAATTTCCCTTGATATTGTACGTGGCAAACGGAGAATAGTTGAAAGAACATTCCAGAAGATGGAAATGCGTCGTAATCCTTTGGGCATTAAATTTGAGATGGATACAAAAAGGATAGAAGGTACTGCTCATAGAAGCCGTGGAGATGGTGGCGTATTTTGGAAGTTAAGAATGGATGGGGTGGTGGAATCCAAGGAGGATGAGCTTGTAAACATAGGTAAGAGATTTGAGAATAGTGAAAGTAAAAGTAGGGAGGATAGAAAGCTAATTGTTGTTAAAGAGAACGAGCGGGATGGATCATTAATAGGACATAAAGAATCTTTGCATAGAGTATATGTTACAAAAGAGAAAGGTGAGTCAAAGATTGTACAGTCGCAAAGATCAGAAACTGTGCTTTTGAAAGACAGTATTGGTAACACCTTAGAGAAGAGAGTTAGTGCAGTGATAGATGTGGGGGATTCTATTGTTAAAAAGATAAAAGTTACCACGTTTGGTAGTGATAAGGTTAGGGTTGTTTTCCATACAGAAGGCACTGAGATTCACGATGCAGTGAGATTCTTCAGTTTTCTTCCGGATCTGAGAATGAATCTTGAAAATAGAGGATTCTCTTCGGTTAGTTTTACTTTGTTTGGCTTTGATGCCTATGGGCAGAACAGTGGAAAGTTCTATGGGAATTTTTCGGAAAGTAAAAAGTATAGCGGAACTGTTAAGAAAACTTATGCTTTTCAAGCTTCTTCAAGTTCTGATGAGTTCCTTCCAGATGGTAACATTTCTATAGTCAATTCTTTGGTTTAGCCCTCCAGTTTGGCATACCTTTTGCTAACTCCTCTCTTCAGAAGAGGGAGGTGGCAAGATGTTGGACAAGGTGAGTACCTTGGGGGTTTATCCTGCCGAGAGCACAGGGGAAGACGCGGCGAAGTACGCGAAAAAAGATATCTTGGGTAAGGATGACTTTCTGAAAATTCTTATAACGGAACTTACCCACCAAGATCCGCTGGACCCTTTAAAGGACAGAGATATGATTGCTCAGATGGCTCAGCTTAGTCAGTTGGAGCAAATAACACAGTTCACTCACTCTGTTGATAAGTTCTTTGCCGGCTTTGAAAAGATGATGGATACTTACAGGGTACTTCAGGCATCATCGTTGGTGGGGAAAGAGGTTAAGGCAGAGGGTGTTCCGTACATGGAGGTGGAAGATGGTGTTGAGAAATTGGTGTCTTTCAAATTGGAAAATGATGCTGATGTAATTGCAGAAGTCTATGACTCTGACGGAAAGCTGGTGTTTCAAGAGCGTTTAGGTCCTCAGAAAAGCGGAATTCATTTGTATAGGCCATCCTCTCATCTGGACGATGGCAGGTATGTTGTTGAGTTCCAAGCAGTTGATGGAGAGGGCAATTCTGTCGGGGTTTCCGTTTTCGGCTGGGAGAAGGTTTCAGAAGTCACCTCTGAAAATGGTGAAGTAAAACTTATTCTCACCGACGGGCAGGAGAAGCCTTTGGAATCGGTGATAGCGTTTAGATAACAATTTGTAAGGAGGTAAATAGCCATGATGAGAAGTATGTACACGGCTGTTACGGGCTTGAGTTCCCACAGAACAGCTATGGATGTTGTGGGTAACAACCTGGCCAATGTTAACACTGTTGGTTTTAAGAAGGGAAGGGCTTTTTTCCAAGACCTCTTTTCTCAAACTCTTGTTTCTCCTACAGCGGCTACTGCTACTACTCCGGCAAGGAATCCTGTGCAGGTTGGTCTTGGTGTTAGGGTAGCTTCTATTGATAACATATTTACCCAAGGGGCTTTTGAAACCACAGGAAGGACTACAGACCTTGCCATAAGTGGTAAAGGTTTTTTCGTA
>JALWBK010000145.1 GCA_027037155.1 bacterium
TGATAGATGGGGATCTTCCTTTCACGATGAGCTGTTGTGGGATGATGGAGTGAAAAGAACAACCAATAACGCCGGCGGCATTGAAGGGGGAATATCCAACGGCGAGGAGATTGTGGTAAAGTGCTTCATGAAGCCTATACCAACACTGATGAAGCCATTAAGCTCTTTTGATATAAGGACAAAGGAGCGGATGAAGGCAGGGGTGGAAAGGAGTGATGTCTGTGCAGTTCCTGCCGCCTCCGTTGTGGCCGAAGCCATGATGGCTATAGTGCTTGCCAAGGAGTACTTGGAGAAGTTTGGTGGGGATTCCCTTGAGGATGTGAAGAGCTCTTTGGGACTCTATGTTGAAAGATTGTCCCGCTTCTAAGCTTTATCTTATTGGCTTTATGGGTTCTGGTAAGAGTACGGTGGGAAAAAGGGTGGCCTCTTTACTTCAATGGCCCTTTTTGGATCTTGATGACCTCATCGTTGAGCGGGAGGGGATGGAGATTGAGAGGATCTTTGCTTTGAAGGGGGAGACCTATTTTAGGGATGTGGAGTCTCAGGTGCTTAAGGGGCTTTCACAAAAAAAGGCGGTGGTGGCAACAGGTGGAGGTATTGTGGAAAGAAGGGAGAATGTGGATTATTTGAAGAGCACGGGCTTCGTGGTCTTTTTGCGAATGAGCTTTGATCTTTTCTTAAAAAGACTTGAAAGTTTGAAGGAGGGAAGACCCCTTTTAGCACAAGATATAGAAGATGTTCGCAAAAGATTTGAATTGAGACAGCCTTTGTACGAAAGCGCGTGCCACTGTGTGGTGGATGTGGATGGGAAAGATGTTGAGACGGTTGCCGAGGAGGTGCTGAACTGCTTTTCTCAAAGAAGAAGGTTAGGTTAAAAGATCCTTTAGAGAGGGCCGCCTATGCCCTGTCTCTTTTTAGAAGGGGCGGGGAGGGGGTAAAGGCTTACTGTTCAAAGGATGATTTCTATGCCCGCTACGTGCTTGCCCTCATCCTTGAGAAGGAAGGGTACGAAGATGAGGCGTTGGAGTTGCTTCTGGAGATACTGGAAGAGGAGCCCATGTACCTTGGTGTAAGGGTTAAGGTGGTGGAGCTGGCCCAGCGTCTTGACAAACTGGACTTGGTGGCACAGCACTCGGCGTTTCTCGCATGCTTTGCCACAGGGGTTGAGGAGGAGCAGGAGGTGGAGTTAGTGGAGGTGGCTGAAACAAGTGGTGAAGCTGAAGAGGACGAGGATTTGTTGGTGTTAGATGAAGAGGATTTTGTGAGTATCGATATGGTGCGCTCCTACATGCAGCAGTGCCTCTTTGAGGAGGCTTATGAGTGTCTGCAGAAGCTTATGGAGAGGGAGCAATCCGAGGAGGTTCTGCAGTTGAAGGAGAGGCTTGAGAGGTACCTGAGTCTTCTGGAGCCGGAGGAGCCGGCATGAAGAGAATACTGGTGCTTCATGGACCCAACCTCAATCTGCTTGGTGGAAGAGAGCCTGAAGTATACGGGAAAACCACACTGTATGAGATCAATCGGTTGCTTGAAAGGGAAGCTAAAAAGTTAGGTGTTGAGGTGGTCACTTTTCAGTCCAATTCTGAGGATGAGCTTGTGGAGGCAGTTCATAGGGCGAAAGGCAACTTTGACGCTGCCATAGTGAATGCGGGAGCTTTTACCCATTATAGCTACGCTTTGAGGGATGCCCTTACAGGGGTGGCACTTCCCTTTGTGGAGGTGCACATCTCTAACGTCTTTGCCAGGGAGGGTTTCAGGAAAGGATCGGTGCTTTCGGATGTGGCTATAGGCGTTGTTTCTGGCTTTGGGGCTTACTCTTACGTTATGGCGCTTCGTTTTCTTGTGGAGGCTTTTGATGGAACCCACTGATTTTTTAGCGCGCATTCAAGAGGAGTTTTCGCGGAAGCGGCTTGATTTGATTCTCATCTCGAAGCTTGAAAATGTGCGGTATCTTACGGGATTTACCGGAAGCAGTGGCTTTGTGGTGGCTACTTCCAACAGGGCTCTTTTCGTCACTGATCCTCGCTATACCGAGCAGGCGGAGAGGGAGTGTGTAGGCTGGGAGGTGGTGGAGCTTAGGGGCAAGAGGTTGAGTGAGTGGATAGCTGAAGAGTTTTCGCCCAAAAGGGTGGGAGTTGAAGAGTCCTTAACTTTGGGAGACCTAAACAGGTTGAAGAAGAGTATGCCATTGGTTGAGTGGGAGGTTCTCTCCGGTCTGATAGAGGGGATGAGGGTTTCCAAAAGTGAGAGGGAGATAGAGCTTATCAGGAAGGCTGTAGAGCTTGCCGAAGATGCCTACGAGTATGTTCTAAGGCTGTTGAAGCCCGGTGTTAGCGAAAGGGAGGTTGCTTTAGAGATAGAGCTGTTTATGAGAAGAAGGGGAGCTTCTCACGTTTCTTTTCCTGTAATTGTGGCCTCTGGTGCCAGATCCAGTCTGCCCCATGGGGTGGCTTCAGACAAGGTTATTGAGACTGGGGATTTGGTTCTGTTGGATTTTGGATGTGTTTATGAAGGGTACTGTTCAGATATGACGAGGGTGGTGAAACTTGGCAAGGTGAATGAAAAGGAAAGAAAGGTTTGGCAGGTGGTTTATGATGCTCATCAAAGGGTGCTTGACGCCATAGAGAAGGGTGAGCGAGATTGCAGGACACTGCACCTGGTGGCTCAGGATGTTATGCGCGAAAAGGGTTTGGATAGTTACTTCGGTCATGGGTTGGGCCACGGAGTTGGGCTTGAAATTCATGAAAGGCCCTCTTTGAGCTCTCTTTCTGAGGAGACCTTGGTTGATGGGGCAGTCTTTACCGTGGAACCAGGGATTTATCTACCGAAAAGATTTGGGGTAAGGCTGGAGAATATGTACTGGCTAAGCAATGAACAGTTAAATTGCTTTAATAGAAGTTCTCTTGATATAGTGGAGC
>JALWBK010000146.1 GCA_027037155.1 bacterium
GTCCTCTATCAGCTCCCTCTTAATGTCAGAATAGCGTTTCAAGCCAGTAATGTTTATCCTCTTGTTCCACTTCAAGATCAGCTGAACGAGCCTTTCAAAACGCTCCGCCGATTCCACGTGCCAACCTTCTTCTTATCAAATGAGTTATGCTAAAAGCCTCTTTGGTCAAGTCCCAAATTTCCTGTAAAAAGAGAGACTACATCATCAAACTCCAATAACCTCTTCGTCTCTTACCTCTAAACCAAACTCCTTCCTTAGCTTGTCCAAATACTCCCATCTTTTTCGGTAAACCTCATCCTTTGCCATCTCCTCGATGCCCTTACCAATACCGCAAACACAAGTTCTAATATCGCCTTCTCCTTTCCTCATGATTTCTTCCAGTATGTCGCAGTTATCAAGATCTTCTGGCACTCCTTTCAATATCTCCTCAATCTCCTTGCGCATCTTTTGGATTGGCAGTAGTTTTCTCATGGAATGGCTCTTTTTACGGAAATTTCAGGAAATGACCCGCCCCCACTTCTTATATATAGCCTTTTATAAATGGGCCTTAGTTGTTTTAGGAGGTTTTTGAAGGCGTTGTGGTAAATGTGATTGTAGATCAGTTGGTTTTCTTTAATGGGATGGAAGGTTTCCCTTGTGTGGCATATACGGGTTATGGCATCATGAATGTTGGGGTAGAGTCCCAAACCTGTTGCTGCAAGGATGGCGGCACCTAAAGAGGAAGCTTCAGAGTAACGGGGCCTTTTTACGGGAATGCCCATTATGTCCGCTGTGCACTGTGCTACAAGATCGCTGATGGAGCCTCCTCCTGTGATGTAGAGCTCTTTTATGGGGATCTTGGTCTTTTTTTCTATAAACTCCTTCCCCTCTCTCAGGGCGAAGATGAGACCTTCAATGAGGGCTCTGTAGATGTGGCTTCTTCTGTGGTGATCCCTCAATCCCACAATGCAGCCTGCCGAGTGTGGGCCTGGGTATCTCACCCCCGACTCCCAGTAGGGCTGGAACACGAGGCCTTCAGATCCCGGAGCTATCTTGGCCGCTTCTTTCTCCAGATCCCTTTCGCTGGTTGATGCCAGCTCTTTGAACCAGGTGACGAGCCAAAAACCTCTTGATACCTGAAACTCCAGGTTGTACTCGCCGGGAATGGCACTGGGGTACGCTGGCTGCAGAAAGAGCGGTTCAGTGTACTTTGTGTGGTTTACGTTGATGGTGGCGGTGGTTCCGTAGCTGAGGCATCCCTGCCAGGGTTTTGTGCATCCTGCGCCAATTACCTCACATGCCTTGTCGGATGCTCCAGCTATGACAGGTGTTCTCTCTTTCAGTCCCGTTTCTCTTGATGCCCTTTGGGTGATGAAGCCAAGGGTGGCGGTGGGAGGTTTTAGCTCGGGAAGCATACTTTGGTGTACGGGAAATAGTCGATACTTCCAGTGTCCATTGCTCTCCCATCTTTGCCTCTTAAAGTTAAAGGGCAGGTATCCCACCTGACATGCAGTGGAGTCTGCATAGTTTTCTGTCAGCTTGTAGTTTATGTAGGCTGAAAGAAGACACACCTTTTTGGTTTTCTGCCAGATGTGTGGCTGATTCTCTTTTACCCAGTTTATGGGGGCACGCCGCTGCACCTCTTTTATATGTTTCCACAAGAGGGTTGGTCTCACAAGGATCTCAAGCAGACCTATGGATGGGGCGTTTTGGGCTTTTCTTCTGTCAAGCCAGAGAATAGCAGGTCTTGTGGGTTGCATTCTTTCGTCCAGAAATACGGTGGTGGCCCTTTGGCAGGTTATACACACTGCAGAGACATCTTGTAGGTTGATGCCTCTATTTCTCAGTTCCCTGAAGCCCTCTTTAAGGTATTCCCAGTAGTCGTTTGGGTCCTTTTCGGCAAAGCCTTCCTGAGGTGAGTGGTAAGGTTGATCGTAGGCGAGCTTGGCCATCTCCACAAGTTCGCCATCACCCGTGAAAATGGAGGTGCGAAGGCTTTGGGTTCCTATATCTACAACGGCAAGCCGTAGTTTTTTAGGGTTTTCTGGTACGCTTCTATCTCCTTTACCCATCTTGCCTCATCCCAGTTGAGTATCTTTATGAGTGCTGGTTTTGCCCTTTCAAGGGCTGGAAATCCTTTATCTTTTCGTGGCAGTGCCAGTCTGGTTCTTCTTATCATGATGTCCTCAAGGTGAAGGCAAAGACCTTCCCTTGCTGCGTGCAGGATTGCTTCCACAGGATCCTCTGGCGGTGGGGTAAAGGCTATGGCTGTTTTTTTCAAGATGCCTTTTTTGACGGATAAGAATCTATGCAGGATGCCTACCACCTTCTTTGCCATGTAGTCAAAGGTGGTGAGTTTCCCTCCCGTTATAACTACGATGCCGTCATCGTAGACCTTCAGTATGTGGTCCCTGGTCTCTTTGGAGGGATCTCTCTTGCCTTTGAATAAAACGGCCCTTACCCCTGAGTACGTGGAGATTATGTCGTTGCTGGTGATTTCTGTTTCAGGAAACCAGAAATTCAGCGCCTCAAGAAGGTATTCCACCTCTTGCCTGTCTATGGCAGGCTCTCTGTTGGGGTTGTCAAAGTGATCTATGTCTGTGGTGCCAAGAAGGAGTTTTCCCATCCACGGCATAAAGTATAGGGGCCTTTTGTCATGGGGATGGATGAGGGCAACGGCATGTTCTAAAGGGATCTTCTTTTCTATGATGAGATGGCTTCCTCTGAGCCTTCTTAGGGGGATGCTTGCATCCCACATATCACTCCATATACCAGCTGCAACCACTATAGTTTGCGTCAAAAACTCAATCTCTTTCCCGGTCTCCTGTTCTTTCACTATAACAGACTTTATCTTTCCGCTTCTCTCCCAGTAAACGGCCTTGGCGTAGTTTATGGCAATGCCGCCTAAGGATATGCCCTCTTTAATGGTGTGAAGGGTGAGGGCTGCATCGTCTGTTACAGCATCGTGAAAGGTGTAGAACCCTTCCACATCTTGTCTCATGCCAAAGATGGTGCTTTTGCTGTTTTCCACGTAGGTGTGGGACTTTCTCCCTGCGAATAGGTCGTAAAGTGTTAACCCCGTTTTGTACAAGAGCCTGTTCAGCTTTTCGCCCCTTCTAACTGGGATGGCGAACCTTAAGGGGCTCACGAGTTCTGGATATTCTTTTAGTAGTCTTTCCCGCTCCCTTACTGCGTGGTAGGTGAGCTTGCACTGGCCCTGTTTTATGTACCTCAAACCCCCGTGGACCATCTTGCCGGAGCGGCTGGATGTGCCCCATGCGAAGTCTCTTTGCTCTACAAGTAAAGCCTTCAATCCCGATGCAACTGCCCTTCTGAAGATGCCGGCTCCCGTTATACCTCCGCCGATCACTACAAGGTCAAAGGATCTTTCCTTTTCTGCTCGCTCTAAGAGCTCTCTCCTCACGGCTTCACCATCTTGCCGGGGTTCATGATTCTGTCTGGATCAAGGCTTTTTATTATGTTTGTGATGGTTTCTATTCCTATCTTTCCCTTCTCTTCCTTCAGGTATTGGGCGTGGTCTATGCCCACCCCGTGGTGGTGGCTTATGGTGCCTCCATTTTTCACGATGGCGATGCTTACCTTTTGCTTCATGTTGAGCCACCTGTGATAGTTCTCCTCGGGATCTTTTGATAGTGGGAATATGAAGGTGGTGTAGATACTGGAACCTGTGGGATACAGATGAGAGAGATGAGAGAAGGCGTAGGCGCCACGCTCTTCCAGAATTCTCTCTATAATGCCGGTTAGCCGTGGAACGTTGCTCCACACCGTGGCTGTCTCAAGGGTGTCAACTCCATAGCCCAAGTCCCAGAGGGTATTGCGAATATAGGGCAGTTTGAACCTATCCCTGAGCCACCTTCTTCCGGCAAGCCTTCCCAGTACCACTCCATCGAATCTTTTTACCTCTTTTTTGAGGTAGGAGAGGGAGAGTCTCACCTGCTTGGGGTGTCCGGAGATGGCGTAGGTGAGCATACATCTTTTTGCGGGAAGTCTTCTAAGGTTCAGGTAACCTTCTAAGAGTTTAAACCACCACTTGTGGGCCATAAGGCTCATTGAGCTTTCCGTCTCCTTTGAGAGGCTCAGCCTTAACATGGTGAAGGGGATTCCCGACTGCGAGAGACCTTTTATGAGTTCTATGCCTGCCTCGTCGGAGGGAAGCAGGGCCACGCCCACTATCTCCTTTTCTGGAAGCCTCCACACCCTGATGGTTGCCTCTGTTATAAAGCCAATTCTGCCCTCTGAGCCGAGCACCACGTTCTTTAGCTCAATCCCACTGGCAGAGGCAGGATACGGATTGACCTTTAGCGTTCCTGTTGGGGTTATCACCTTGCAACCCTGCAGGATCTTTTCTATCTTGCCGTATCTCAGGGAGAACTGTCCGGAGGATCTTGTGGCTATCCAGCCGCCAAGGGTGGATAGTTCAAAGGACTGGGGAAAGTGCCCACAGGTGAAGCCTTTTACGTTTAAAGCTCTCTCAAGCTCAGGTCCCGTTATCCCCGCTTCAACCGTTGCCAGGAGGGAATTTTCGTCCAGATCTATTATCCTCTTTAGCTCCTTCATGTCCACGGTAACGACGGGTCTGTCGGTCTCAGGGGGCTCTAAGTGGCGAAGTACCGATGTGCCTCCTCCGTAGGGGATGAGAACAATCTTTTGTCTTTTGGCTTTGGCTACGATCTCTTCAATCTCTTCTTCGGTCTGTGGAAAGCAGACTAAATCAGGGGTTCTGATGAAGGCACCTGTTTTGAACTTTATCCAGTCGGGAAAGCTCTGCCCGTAGGAGTGGGTCAGCCGGTGAAAGGGACAATCTGTAGCGTGGGGAAAGCTTTTTATCTTTGGTTCTGGAAGGCTTTTTATGAGCCTTTTAAGCGTTACCTCTTTAGGTTTTTCTCCTGTTCCAACCCTTTCCTCTAACATCCTGAGGGCGGGCTCGTGCAGCGGATATTCAATTCCCTCAAAGCCCCAGCCGTTCCACCTTCTCATCTCATTGATCTCCACAGCTTGGCGCTTTCTTCCATAACCCTTCTGGTTAGAGAGGCTGCCTTTTGTGGGTCTTTCGCCATCACAGCATCGCAAAGTTCTGCATAGAACCTTTTGGATACCTCTCTTGCTTTTGGGTGCTGAAAGTATCTTAGCGCTTCTTTTTTGAAGAGTCCTTCAAAGCTGTTGATGATTAAGGGAGCTATGCGGTTCTTTGAAAGTTGAGCTATCTTTTTGTGTAGTTCCCAGTCAAAACTGGTAAACTCTTCAGGCGATGATACCTCTTTGAATCTACCCAAAAGGGTCATCAGCTCTTGTGGGTGATTCTTTACGGCGTTGTAGATGAGGGTTTCCATGAGGGCGGGTCTTATCTCAAGAAGATCCTGTATAAGCTTGCTTGAAGTACCGGGAACGTGTTCAACTATCTTTGCCAAGGTGAGCAGATTCCCGTTGATCCAGAAGTCGTTGATCGCACAGGGCCTTCCCCTTTTGCAGTGGATAAAGCCGTAGGACTCCAGTTTTTTAAGGGTCTCTCTAACGAGGGTGCGGGAGACACCTAATTCCTCTGCCAGTTTTTCACTTAAAGGAAGTGTGCCGTTGGGGAAATCACCGTTAACTATCTTCCTTATCAGCAGAGCTTCTATGGTGTCTGCTTTTTCGGCCATTCTGTCAAATATTATTTGTAGTTTTCACAAGTAATATTTGATGTAAGGGTGCATGTCAACCCATTTTGAATATTAGCCGTTGTAAGCTAATGCTGTACCTTAGTGATTTCCTTCACCTTTTTGAGGATCTCATCGGGTGGCAGTTCGCCCACAAACCTGTACCTGATTATACCTTTGGGATCTATAAGCATCCCTGTGGGTAGGAACCGTACACCTTGATAGTCCACGCTCATCTGGTTAGAAATGATGGCTATGGGAAGCTCTGCAAACCCATGTTTTTGGGCTACCCGTTTCACAGTTTCAGGATCCCTGTCCATGGAGACCAGAAGTATCTGAAGCCCTGCGTCCTTCAGTTTCTGGTAGTTTTCGGCGATTTTTGCTATCTCCTTCTTGCAGGTGGGGCACCAAGTTGCCCAGAAAACTAAAAGTAAGGGCTTCCCCTTGTAGTCATTCAGCGTGTACACCTTCCCGTCCAGACCCTTAACTTCAAAATAAGGAGCGTGTATGGGTTCGGTCTTTTTTGTGCATCCTATCATTATTAAAAGGCATAAGAAGAACAATGTAGCCCTTTTGAACATGCTTCCCTCCAAAAGGTTTGGAACGTTTATAAACCTGAAGAGCCTCTTCTTGCAAGTAGTGATGCCATAGCCTTCCTTAATAGATCCCTTATTTCGGGGTCTTTTACCCTGGCGGTAAGCTCTTCTATGCGTGAGGTTTGTGAGTTATTTAAGGTGGCAAGTCTTGCCTTTTGATGCTTCTTTCGCCTTTTGACCGGAGAAAACATGAGCTTTATCTGGAGTTCGTATCCCGTTTTTCTCTTTATGTTTTCCTTAATCCTTTCGGTTTCCAGGGAGAGCTGGTGCATAAGGACGCTGTTGTCAACCCCCACAAAAAGAACATCTCCTATGATCCTTAAAGGCTGGGTGTGCTTTGACACGTACTCTCCTACGATGTTTTCCCAGCGCTGTACCAGCTTTAAAAACTGGATACCCCTTTCCCATTCGTTCTTTTCAAAGCCCTCTATAAGAGCCTCAAAGACCTGGGTGAGTTCCTTCACAGTGCCAAGGACCTCACGAGGGATTGGGGTATGTACTTCTCCCACACCCTTTTTGTCTTGCCGTCAACAGACTCCTTTAGCCTGATGTACTGGGGGAAGAGGAACTTGGGCTTTGCCGGTGTGGCAAATCTGGGAATCCATATCTCTTCCTTTTTTCTGAAGTTACACTCTCTGCAGCACGTGACCAGGTTTTCCCAGGTCCACTTCCCACCCTTTGCCTTTGGCACCACATGGTCTATGGTGAGCTCGTTGTCCTTGAGCATTTTCCCACAGTAGGCACACTTGAATCCGTCCCTGTAGTATATCATCATCCTGGTGGGCGGACCCTGTACCAGGGTGCTTCTTATGGAGTTCACCTTTATCACTATGGGCACATCCCATTCCCTTCTGGCGCTCTTGATCTTCCTTGTGGGATGATACTCTACGGCGAGTCCCCTTCCCAAGAACTCTAAGGTTATGGCTTTTTGCCACGGTATAATGTCAAAGGGGAGGAAGCTCTTGTTGAGTACGAGACATAGCAGCTCACCCTTCGCCATCTCACGCCTCTCGCCTCAGGAAAGCACATTAGCCATTTAAAATCAAGCCCTTAAGCGGCTTTGCGGTTTAGAAGGTGATTGATATTAACGAGTTTAAAAATCTTGACAATAATACGCTCAAGTTCTATATTCCTGCATGGAAAACAAAGATTGGGAGGGTTGAGCTATGGGAAAGGTTATAGGGATAGATCTTGGAACCACCAACTCGGTTGTGGCTGTTATGGAGGGTGGACAGCCCAAGGTGATTGTTAACCAGGAAGGTGCTCGTACCACGCCCTCTATGGTGGCGTTTACCAAAGATGGTGAGATTCTGGTGGGTGCTCCTGCCAAGAGACAGGCGGTAACCAATCCGGAAAACACCATCTTCTCTATTAAGCGCTTTATGGGCCGCCGCTATGAGGAGGTGCAGGAAGAGATAAAGATGGTGCCCTACAAGGTGGTGAAAGGTCCCCATGGTGATGCCCGCGTGGAGGTGATGGGCAAGGTTTATTCTCCCCCTGAGATTTCCGCAATGATCCTGAGGAAGCTCAAAGAGGCGGCGGAAGCCTATTTAGGCGAGAAGGTGGAAAAGGCGGTTATCACCGTTCCTGCCTACTTCAACGACGATCAGAGACGTGCTACCAAGGATGCCGGAAGGATTGCGGGACTTGAAGTTCTGAGGCTAGTAAATGAGCCTACCGCTGCGGCTTTGGCTTACGGTCTTGACAAGAAAAAGGGCGGAAAGATCGCCGTTTACGATTTGGGCGGTGGAACCTTTGACATCTCCATTCTTGAGGTGGGAGACGGCGTATTTGAGGTGAAGGCCGTTAACGGAGACACCCACCTTGGTGGAGACAACTTTGACCAGAGGATCATAGACTGGCTGGTGGAGGAGTTTAAGAAGGAAACGGGCATTGACCTTAGAAACGATCCCATGGCAATGCAGCGCCTGAAAGAAGCGGCTGAGAAGGCAAAGATAGAGCTTTCCTCTGTGATGGAGACGGAGATAAACCTACCCTTCATAACCGCCGATGCCTCAGGTCCGAAGCACCTCATTAAGAAGCTCACCAGAGCCAAGTTTGAGTCCCTCATAAGGGATCTTGTGGAAAAGACCATTGAACCCTGCGAGCTTGCCATGAAGGATGCGGGTATCACTCCCGCCGATGTGGACGAGGTGATACTGGTTGGCGGATCCACAAGGGTGCCTCTGGTGCAGCAGATAGTGAAGGAGATCTTCGGCAAGGAGCCGAGAAAGGACATCAACCCCGATGAGGCTGTGGCTTTGGGTGCCGCCATACAGGCCGGTGTGCTGACAGGAGAGGTTAAAGACATACTCCTTTTAGATGTTACTCCGCTGTCCCTCGGTATTGAGACCTTGGGTGGTGTTATGACGGTGCTCATTCCCAGAAACACCACCATACCCACAAGAAAGAGCGAGATATTCACCACCGCTGCGGACAACCAGACCTCTGTTGAGATACATGTGCTTCAGGGTGAAAGACCCCTTGCCAAGGACAACAGAACCCTTGCAAGGTTCATATTAGACGGCATACCTCCTGCACCAAGGGGGGTTCCCAAGATAGAGGTTACCTTTGATATAGATGCCAACGGAATACTGCACGTTTCCGCCAAGGACCTTGCCACGGGCAAGGAGCAGAAGGTTACCGTTACCGCCTCCAGCGGCCTTACGGAGGAAGAAATTGAGCGCATGATCAGGGAGGCCGAGGCCCACGCCGAGGAGGACAGAAGAAGGAAAGAGGAGATAGAGCTTCGCAACCAGCTTGACGGCCTCGTTTACAGCGTGGAGAAGACCCTCAACGAGAACAGGGAAAAGATTCCCGTGTCCGACATCAAGGAGATTGAGGAAGCCCTTGCCGATGCCAAGAAGGTGCTTGAGGAGAAGCGCGGCATAGAGGAGATCAAGAGGGCTATAGAGCGGGTGACTCAGGCATCCCACAAGCTTGCCGCTTACATGTACCAGCAGGCCCAGGCCTCTGCGGCTGGTGGTGCTGCAGGTCAGGGATCTGCGTCAACCGGTGAGGCATCTTCTTCCTCGGGAGAGGGAGAGATCATAGACGCCGACTTTGAGGAGAAGAAGTAGGGGAGGGGGATATTCCCTCCCTCCCCCTTCCCATAGGGGGAGGAGACCATGGCTGCCAAAAGGGATTACTATGAAATACTCGGGGTATCTCGCAACGCCACTCAGGAGGAGATAAAGAAGGCCTACAGGCGCCTTGCCAGGAAGT
>JALWBK010000147.1 GCA_027037155.1 bacterium
GGGTATGTGTTTTAGGCGAAATTCCCTTGCAAGCTCAAGTTGTCTCTTCCTGCCTCTTCCCTGTATGGCTTCAAGCCTTTCTCTATCAACCCACCCTCTCTTTTCGGGTATGGTCTCGGGAAGAAGTTTTGCACAAAGGGGTCTGAGGATTAATCCCTCAAGGCCGCTTTCTTTCTCTATGATTTTTAGTGCATCTTTTCTCTGGGACATAGGTCTTTGTCCCACGACCTCTCCCGATACAACAAACGAGGCTCCTAAAGCCTCCATAAGTTCCTTTGCCTTGCGGAAAAAGAAGATCTTGCAGTCTATGCACGGATTCATGCCCTGACCATAGCCGTATTTGGGGGAAAAAAGAATATCTAAGAACTCCTCTTGAAGGTCTATTATTTTGGGGGATATGCCGTAGTTTTTCTGGCATTCCTCCACGAATCTTCTGCTATTGTTTCCCGTAAACCAGATGTAAAAGTGAAGAGGTATAACCTCTACGCCTTGGTTTTCTACCAGTTTAACCGCTAATATGCTGTCTAAGCCGCCTGAAAAGAGAGCTACAGCCTTTGGCATGGGGCTTAAATAGCACAGCTGGTGAGAGATTCAAGCCTCCTAAAGGCTCGTAGCTTGTCGCTGTGGCCCATCTTGGCTCTGTTCACCATCTCTTTCAACACCTCTATGGTGTGCCTGTACGTTTTCAGGTTTACGGGGTACGGATGCCCGTCTTTTCCACCGTGGGCGAAGGAGAAGCGGGCTGGATCTCTGTAGCTGACAGGTGTGCCGTAAATTACCTCTGAGGTGAGGGCCAGTGCTCTCAAAAAGGAGGCTCCTGTGCCTTTTGTAAGCAGAAGTTCTTCAAAGTTTGAAACCTGCTTCTCGTAAAGGTTCAAAAGCGTGCTCTTTAATCGTGCTGGATTGATGCAGCGGGTATCAATGTGGTGATGTGGTGGCATTTTTAGAACAAGCTCTATTTCGGGCAGGACTTTCTCCCCCTCTTTTGAAAGCTCAAGTATGCCCCTTCTGTTATCCTCTGCTTCGGAGGCTACAAGATTCAGAACCGTGCCCTTCACATCGCAACAGACTGCACTGTGAGGATCTGAGGTGAAGCTTTTTAGAGACTCGCTGTACCAGTGGTACCTTCTTGCCATTTGAGATTCGGGATTCAGCCCCTGCTGTATTACGCACCACCTGCCCTTTTTGTCAAAGAAGATGGTGTGGTGATAAAGAGAGAAACCATCTTGCAAAGCGCTGTTGTCTATTTTTGCCGTTAATCTGCTAACTTTTATGAGCAGTTCACCTGTCTCCAATCCAATCTGCTCGCACTTTTGGTCTATCTGTTCAGGTGCTTTAAGCGCGCTTTTCCCTTTTCCTCCTGCTGCAAAAAGCCCCAGCTCCTTGCCGATGCTTTTTAGGGCTTCTTTTATGGCACCGGTGGTAGTGGTGGTGAGGCCGCTGGAGTGCCAGTCAAAGCCTAAAAGACACCCCAGCGACTGAAACCAGAAAGGATTTGAAAGTCTTTCTAATATGCCTGCTGTACCCCATTCCAGAGCCATTACCTCCAAGATGGCTCCGGCGAGCTCTGTCATCTTCTCAAAGAGCCATCTTGGGGCTTTCCCCGTGTGCAGGGGAAGATCTGCTCTTCCTGTCCTTTTCATGATTGTTACCAGTGAAGATCCACTTGTCCACGAACCAGAAAATGCAGGCTCCAAAGGCCTGTCCCACCATAAGGTTGAGCCAGAGTGGCAGGTGTTTCTCAAGAAAGAGCATTATGGGCAGCATGACCCAGGCCGACACCTGCCACCTGAGATGGTAGATGAGGTACCTTTTCACGGACATCAAGCTACCTCAGCACATCCTTTCCAGGATAAATTGCGGTCTCGTCTAACTCTTCTTCTATCCTTAGAAGCTGGTTGTACTTGCATATTCTGTCGGTTCTTGAAAGGGAGCCGGTTTTGATGAAGCCTGCGTTTACAGCGACGGCAAGATCAGCAATGGTGGTATCTTCCGTTTCCCCTGACCTGTGGCTGATCACAACCTTGTAGCCGGCCCTGGTGGCGAGCTCTATGGCGTCAAGGGTTTCAGTGAGGGTCCCAATCTGGTTGAGCTTGATAAGTACGGCGTTGGCTATGCCTTCGGTGATTCCTTTCTGGATGTACTTCACGTTGGTTACAAACAGGTCGTCTCCCACAAGCATTATCTCTTCACCTAAGGCTTCGGTAAGCCTCTTCCATCCCTCCCAGTCGTTTTCTGCAAGTCCATCTTCTAAAGATACTATAGGATACTCGCCAATCACCTCTTCGTACCACTTTATCATCTCATCCGATGTGAGCTCTCTGCCTTCAAAGCGGTACTTACCGTATGCGTAGAAGCTGCTTGATGCGGCATCCAGTGCAATGACAATATCCTCACCAGCTACATAGCCAGCTTTTTCAATAGCTTCCACAAGCAGGTCCAGGGCCTCTTTGTTGCTCTTTAGATTGGGGGCAAAGCCACCCTCGTCTCCCACGTTGGTGTTGTAGCCTTTGTCCTTCAGCACCTTTTTCAACACATGGAAGGTCTCGGAAGCCATGCGCAGGGCCTCGGCGAAGCTTGCGGCACCTACAGGCATGATCATGAACTCCTGGATGTCCACGTTGTTGTCTGCATGTACACCACCGTTTAGCACATTCATCATGGGAACAGGGAGCACTTTGGCATTTACCCCACCTATGTAGCGGTAAAGGGGCAAACCAAGTTCGTTGGCAGCTGCTTTGGCAACGGCAAGGGATACACCAAGTATAGCATTGGCTCCTAAGCGGGACTTGTTCTCCGTGCCGTCAAGTTCAAGTAGCAGGTTATCTATCAGTACCTGGTCAAAGGGGTCCATTCCGATGAGTTCCGGTGCTATGATCTCGTTCACGTTGTCGACAGCCCTTCTGACCCCTTTGCCGTGATAGCGGCTTGCGTCTTGGTCTCTCAGCTCCAGCGCTTCCCTTTCGCCCGTTGAGGCTCCGGAAGGTACTGACATCCTTCCCCACGCTCCGGACTCTAAAAAGACCTCAACCTCCACGGTGGGATTGCCTCTGGAATCCAGTATCTCCCTTGCCCATACATCAATGATCTCAGACATAGCTCACCTCCTGATGGCTCCTTAATCTAATCCGTATTCCTTCCACCTTTTGTTTACAAGCTCTACAATCTCCTTCTTCATCTCAATGTCCGGTGGCCACTCTCTGGTGTATCCCTCCTCAGGCCACTTCTTTGTGGCGTCTATACCCATCTTGCCGCCGTAGTTTGGCAATGTGGAAGCGTGGTTCAGCACATCCACTGGTCCCTCTTGTATTATCACGTCCCTTGCGGGGTCAACGTTGTTGCCAAGCCTCCACAACACCTCGCTCAGGTCATGAACATTCACCCACTCATCCACCACCACCACGAACTTGGTGAACATCATCTGTCCCAGTCCCCATACTGCGTTGATCACCTTTCTCGCGTGTCCGGGAAACTGCTTCTTTATAGAGATTATGGCCACGTTATGGAACACCCCTTCAATGGGAAGGTTTATGTCAACGATTTCGGGGATTGTCTTTTTAAGCAGTGGAAGGAATATTCTCTCCGTTGCCTTTCCGATGTAGCAGTCCTCTTTAGGCGGTCTTCCCACTATGGTGGATGGGTAGATGGCGTCCTTCCTCATGGTTATGCAGGTGATGTGAAAGACAGGGTACAGGTCTTCCATGGAGTAGTATCCGGTGTGGTCGCCGAAGGGCCCTTCTATCCTCCGCTCTCCAGCCTTCACATACCCTTCCAACACGATCTCTGCGTTGGCGGGCACTTCTACATCTACCGTTTCTGCCTTGACCATCTCCACGGGTTTTTCTCGTAAAAATCCGGCGAACATCATCTCGTCAATCTCTGGCGGAAGTGGAGCAGTGGCGGCGTATATGACCGCTGGATCGCATCCCAGAGCTACAGCCACTGGAAGGTCCTGGCCCATCTCCTCGGCCTTTTTGAAGTGTCTTGCTCCGTCCTTGTGCACGTGCCAGTGCATTCCTGTGGTTCTTCTGTCAAAGACCTGCATACGGTACATGCCGCAGTTTCTCTCGCCAGTTTCCGGGTCTTTGGTGAAGACAAGGGGCAGGGTTATATATCTGCCTCCGTCTAACGGCCAGCACTTCATTATGGGAAGTTTGAATAAGTCCACATCTTCTCCTTTGAGGATGATCTCTTTACATTTGGCTTTGTTAACCTGTTTCGGGATAAAGTCCGCAAGCTTTTTAAGCTTTGGAAGGGCCTTCAGCTTTTCCATAAAGGTTGTGGGCACCTCAGGCTCAATGAAGTCTCTTATCCTTTCCGCTATCTCATCTATGTCCTCCACTCCCAAGGCAAAGCACATCCTCTCCCATGTACCGAAAAGGTTTATTACCAGTGGGATTTCAGAGCCTTTCACCTTATCAAACAAAAGGGCCGGTCCTCCTTCCCTTATGACTCTGTCCGCAATTTCAGTTATCTCCAATTCTGGATCAACTTCTACCTTAATTCTCTTCAGTTCTTTTCTCTTCTCTAACTCGGAGATGTAGTGGTGAAGGTCTTTAAAGGCCATACTTGAGCCTCCCTTTCAGCTTTTGAAAGCCTTGTAGCAGTGGCATATACCGAGGGTGTATTTCTCATAGATCACCCTTTTAAATCCGGCTTCTGTCAGTTCTTTCGCGAACTCCGATGGCTTTGGGAATCTCTCTACTGACTCTGGAAGATAGCTGTAAGCCTCTTTGTCTCGCGAGATTATCCATCCAACTATAGGGAGGATTTTGTGAAAGTAAAGATCGTATATCAGCCTGAAGATGCCTGAGGGCTTGGAGAACTCAAGGATAACTGCAACCCCCGTCTCTTTAAGAACCCTGTAAAATTCAAAAAGGGTGGCTTTTCTATCTTCCACGTTCCTGATGCCAAAGGCGATGGTGATCCCGTCAAAGGTTTCATCTTTAAACGGAAGCCTCTCTCCCTCTCCCAAAACGAGAAAGAGCTTCTTACCCTTTTTAAAGGCTTTTCTTTGGGCTACTTCCACCATTTTGGGGGCGGGATCAAGCCCGAAAACCTTTGCGTCAGGTTTCTGCTTCAGTATTTCAAAGGCAACGTCTCCGGTGCCTGTTGCCACATCTAAAAAGTGATCTCCTCCCTCTTCAAGCATAAAGGATACAGCTCTTTTGCGCCAGACAATGTCCTGTCCGAAGCTTAGAAGATGATTGAGCAGATCATACCATTGCGATATGCGATTGAACATATATCGGGTTTTGAACATCTTCAGATGGTTAACAGCTTTTCTCCGTTTTTGATGAGCTTTGTGAGCTTTTCTCCCCAGTATATGACCTCAACTCCCATCTCTTCAAGCTTTTCGGTGGCACCAAGCTGATCTGCGCAGGCCTTGCATGCAGAAAGCTTCACGCCCTTCTCCTTCATCTTTTTAAGCACTTCCTGATACCTCTCGTCTTCTGCTGCTATCTTGGTGGTCTCTCCCCAGATGATGAGCACCACCTCATCCCACCAGCCGTACTTCAGGGAGTTCACCGTGTACATAGCAACCATCTTCTCTAAGGTTAAATAGCTTGGATTAGTCCAGAGTACATACAAAGTGGCCATAGCTTTCCCCCTCCCTTAAATGTCTATGCCAAGACTCTTTCTCGCAAAAAGTCCAACGGCGAAGGATATAAATGCCACTCCCATACTGATGGCCAGCATTTCGGTAAAGCCCTTTTTGAAGTCTGTCTCCTGCACCACTGACATGAAGAAAGTGAACAGATAAATTATGCCAACCGCGCCGGCAAGGCTAAGAACAAGGGCCAATATGTAACTTGAGAACACAAAGAAGGGCCATATCAAAACTATAACAGCCAGAATGTACGCTATCCCCGTATAAATAGAGGCCTTTATGGGACTTTTGTCTTCGCTGGCCTCTGATTTCTGGGAGAGGTACTCCGATGCACACATAGAGAAGGATGCTGCAACTCCCATGATCAGCCCTGCGAGCCCTATGATTTTGCTGTTCTGCATGGCAAAGGTGAATCCTGCCAGAGAACCCGTTAGCTCCACCAGTGCATCGTTCAAGCCCAGTACCATGGAGCCCACGTACTTCAGCCGCTCTTCCTCAATCATCTGTATCAGCATCTGCTCGTGGGCAAACTCGTCGTTGAGTATCTGTGCAGCCACAGGATAGGTGTCGCTGAGTTCTTCATACGCCTTTTCGGCTGCCTCTTCGCCCCGTTCCATCAGCTTAATGGCGAAGGTGATGCCAAAAACGAGGGAGAGAAGAACGTAAAAGACAATCTTGAACTTGTTGGGCTTCACCTCTTCTTTGGTCAGTTCCTTCCACTGGTGGTAGTGTTTAAGCTCATCTTCAGCGATCTTGGTCAAAACCTCTTTGTTGTTTCCTTTGGCTCTTTTGGCTAAGAATTTGTAGATGTAGTACTCTGTTATCTCGTTTTCTTGGAACCTTAAGATTAACTCTTTCGTTGCGCTATCCACCGCTTCCTCCCTTTAATTTGCTTTCAGCTCGTTAAGCAAATGGGGATGCTCGCTCAGTATTTTGCCAAGCCTTTCTCCCCTTTTGCAATACCTTTTGTAGAGAAAAATCACCCGTTGCAGCATTCTTAACACCTCGTCCTTTGTTGCCAGTTCCGCTATGGGTGTGGCAAGCCTCGGGTGTCTTCCTAACTTTCCGCCGATGAGGATTCTATAGCCCGTTTTCTTTGCACTGAGGGCCTTTGTTTTGCAGGTTTTTATACAGTCTATGCAGTGTGAGCATAGCTCGTCATTGAAGAGCGCTTTGTTGTCTTTGAGCCCTATAACGTTGTCGGGACATGCGGCGATGCAAGCCCCACAACCGTTACAAAGCGCTTCGTCAAAGCCCTTTTGAGCAACTCCTATGATGCCAAAGTCTGCTATGTGCACCCTTGAGCAGGCATTGGGGCATTCGGAAATAGCTATCCTGAACTGGTTGTGGTGCTTGAGCTTGCCGTTGGTTTTATCAAGCAGAAACTCTGTGATCTTCTCTTCTTCAAGAAGCTTTTCTATTTCCTCAATGAGCTTTCGGGAATTGGTAATGGCGTGGGAGCATCCAAATCTTCCAAAACATGCTTCAACAGCATATCCTCTTTCAGCCGATGCAGCTTTGTCCTTCAGCTCCCTTTTGGCTCTGTAAAGGGCTTCTGGAGTGATCACGCTTAATCCCTGCTGTTGTGCCCATTCTTCAACCTTCTTTCTCACTTTTCCTCTGACGAAAAAGGGGATCTGGTTGAAGATCTTGAGCGCATCCTCACTCCAGCTCACCTTTCCCATGGTTTAGACCCTCTGGCGGCGTATAATGTTTCCCTGAACGCTTACCACTACCACCTCAACAGGCGCACTGCTTTTGGCTATCTCCCTTGCTTTGACCACCATGTTAATAAGTCCTCTGCAGCACGGAACCTCCATAACCACCACCGTGACAGACCTTGGCTTTGCGACGTTGAAAATGTCGGCAAACCTTTCAACGTACTCTGCTTTTGGATCAAACTTTGGGCATCCTACAAGGATCTTCTTTCCCGTAAGAAGTTTGGTGTGAAGCTCGGGGTATGCGGCAGGCACGCAGTCTGCCACAATCAAAATGTCAGCATTTTTCAGGAAAGGAGCCGTTGGAGGAACCAACCTTACCTGAACGGGCCAGTGGGTTAGGGCAGAGGGGATATTGACATCCTGCTGGGGCTGTTCAGAGCTAAACTCCCGCAGTTTGCTTCCCGCGCAAACATGTTGATGTGAGTGATGATGCACAGCCTCTTCGTCAAAGGCCTCTGCTTCTCTTTCAACGATTTTTATGGCGCCCTTGGGGCAGTGCCCTATACATACTCCTAATCCATCGCACATCCTTTCAGAAACTAACTTGGCTTTCCCGTTTATGATTTGGATGGCTCCCTCCTCACATGCCTCAACGCATATTCCGCAACCGTCGCACAAACTCTCGTCAATCTCCACAATCTTCCTCAAGACCTTTGGCATCTCAACCTCCTTAAGCCATTTTGTACAAAGATACCTTTTCGCGCTCAGTTTATCTTTGATGCAGGTCAAAAACTGCGTGGTGCACTGCTAAAGTTCACCGGGCTGACCCAGGTACGTTGACTATGTTGTTGACTATGTTATAGTGCAGGTGTATCTTTAGTTACACAAGGAAGTTAGCGTTAGTTCTTTGTTTTGGCATTTAGTTTGCTAATTGCATTGGATAAGAAAATGGTTGGGAGGTGTTGGTTATGAAGAGAAATGGTGGTTTTACCTTGGTTGAGCTGGCCATAGTGCTGGTTATTATAGGAATTATCTTAGGGGCTATTTTGAAGGGGCAATCTTTGATCCAGAATGCGAGGGCGAAGAGAGTTCTCAATGACATGAAAGGACTTGAAGCTATGGTGTGGACTTTTTATGATAGGTATGGCTTTTTCCCAGGGGATTGTAATCATGATGGTATTATTGAGACTCATATAGGTCCTAATTGGACATTAGGTTATTTGAGCACATCTACTGCTGCTCCTTCTGGTTTCTGTGATACGAGTGCTGGGAGGGATGATGTGCCTTTTAATGATTTAAGGTATGCAGGTATTGCTAACAGGGAGGCTTCTAACAGGGATCAATTTAAGCACGCTTTTAATGGGCCTTTCTTCATAGGATATGAACGTATCAATGGTGCCTATTATAATGTTATTGCTGTTAATGATATCCCTTGTTGGGCAGCAAAGATGATAGATCAATCTATTGATGGAGCTCTTGATTCAAGCACTGGAAGAATTCGGAGGTATACAGCTACTGATACTGTAGATACTTCAGATCAGTGGGGTACAGCTTGCAGGACTGAGGATACTTTAGTAGATATACTTTATTTCTTTGATAAGCAGCCATAAGCGTTGAGTTCGAGCTGGGTGAGGAAAACTCCTCACCCAGCTTTTTGTATTTTTAGTTGCAAATGTGGTATAGAAATTGTGATAGGTGTAGGATTTTTATTGATGGACCCTTTAACTGCTCTTTGAACTGCTCTATGCAGCTGGGGCATGTTGTTACTACGAGGTCGCAGTTGTTTTCCTGAAGCATGGCCAATTTCTCTTCAAAGACGGCACTTGAGACCTCGGGCATCTTGATGCGGTAAAGTCCCGCCCCGCCACAGCATTCCCTCTCCCTTGGGTCTCTCACTAACTCAATTCCTTCAACCCGTTCCAATACCTTTATCAACGCCTCTTCCCTGTTGTGTATCTTTAGGTGGCATGGGATGTGGACGGCTACCTTTAGTTTTTCCCTTGCTCTGAAGCGTATGTTCTTTTGCAGTAAGAGTTCAGCCAGTGTAAGTGCTTGTGGTGGGTTAAGGTACTCAAGAAAAGTTGAGAGGCACGTGTCGCATAGAAAAACCACGGGCTTATCTCTGTAAATGTTTTGGTTCTTCAGCATTGCCTTTGTGTATTTTT
>JALWBK010000148.1 GCA_027037155.1 bacterium
AAACTACCGTGATCTTAGCCGTTCTCTGAAGAGAAGAGACCAGATTGTTGGTGATGTAGTACTCCACATTGGGTTCGCTGGTCCTGTTCTTGAAAGGAGCCACATAGACCTTGCTTCCGGCTATATGCAAGCGCTTTCCTTCAGGAGCAGTTCCAACAAGGCGATACCCACAGGAGGAAAGGAACAAAACAAAAAGAAAAGGAGTGATAAGCTTCCTCATAGGATCCCCTGATAAAAGATAACTGGAGCGGGCGACGGGATTCGAACCCGCGACTTCCAGCTTGGGAAGCTGGCATTCTACCCCTGAATTACGCCCGCTCCCACTTATCCGATTAGGTCACTTCTTCAAAAATGTCAAGAGCTACCTTATAAAAGCGCGGCTGTAAGCGGATAGATCCTCCAGAGTTTTCCCTGCCCCCAGAACCACACTCATCAGAGGATCGCTGGCTCTCTCCACCTTAAGCATGAGCTTTTGCTCAAGCACTTTGTCCAGCCCCCTAAGCAGAGAGCCGCCTCCGGTGAGGAGAATCCCCGAATCTGCCACATCGGCAACCAACTCGGGAGTAGTGCTGTCCAAAGCCCTCCTAACCACATCCACTATGGCACCCACTGGCTCAGCAATGGCCTCCCTCACCTCTTCACTGCTGAGGTCCACCTCTTTGGGAACCCCCTTGGCAAGATCCATTCCAATAACCTTGGTGGTCTTCCTTTCACCGGGCATTGCACTGCCTATCTCTATCTTTATCCTCTCCGCATCCAAAATACCTATAAGCATGTGGTACTTATCCCTAACGTAGCGCACTATGGCCTCGTCCATCTCGTACCCAGCCACCCTGGCAGACTCTTTAACGGCTATACCACCCATAGATATGATGGCCACATCTGTGGTACCTCCACCAATGTCAACCACCATACATCCCTTAGTATCCTCCACAGGAAGTCCACAACCTATAGCCGCAGCCATGGGCTCATCCATGAGGAACACCTCTCTCGCCCCACACTCAAGGCCTAACTCAATAACAGCTCTCTTCTCCACCTGCGTGATGCGCGAAGGAACGCATATAACCATGTTGGGCTTCATAAGCCTGAACTTACCAGAAACGCGCTCCAAAAAGTGCCTTAGCATAATGAGTGCCGCATCGTAATTGTCCACCACCCCATCCTGAATGGGCCTTATCACCTTTATATGCTTGGGCGCTCTGCCCCACATACCTTTGGCTTCCCTACCCACCGCCTGCACCTTATCGGTCTCAGCGTCCAGTGCCACAAAGGAGGGTTCGTTCAGGACAACCCCTTCCCCCTTAACAAAAATCAAAGTATTGGCCGTTCCAAGGTCCACCGCTATGTCGGTACCGAAGAACTTACCCAAAGGACCAAGCACACTGGAAACCACCTTATCCAAAAGACCCACTACCAACCTCCAAAAGCTCTATCAAAAAAGCTTTTTTCTCTTTGACTTAACAACCTTTTGAGCAAGCTGAGACAACAGCGTGTCTATCCTCTCTCCCTTATGAGGATACATCAGCACTTCCAAAAGCATGTCCTTGAAAGGTTTCATATCAGCAACGAACGCGTTGAACAACTCTTCGTACTTATCAACCTCACTCTCATCATCAAAGATCCTTGCCACAAGAACAGCATTATCGCTTATCCTTGCCACCAGCTCCGGAGCGGGATTTAAAAGCTCAACCTTACGCATGAACTCCCTCATCCTCCGCTCCACCTCCCAAAACCCCTTATCAGAATATTCCTTATCCATCCCTTTCACTATGAGAAGCAAAAGCCCAAGAACCCTATCCTCCCTCTGAGCCCTTCCAGCTAAGATCTTTATACGATTCTCCGCCTCCACTGCATCAATGGCATGACACTCCCTCTCTCCCTCGCCACTTACCGAAAGCAACATAACGTTCAAAACACTCTCCAGCATGTTAACCATATCTTGAGAAAAAAAGTCGCTCCTACTTGAGCCCAAAAGAAGCACCCCCTTGAGCTTAGGACCATGGGACGGAACCACCACGCCATACCCTACAAAACCCGGAACAAGCTCGGCCTTCTCATCGTACACATAGGCCTGCTTCCTCTCATAGGCCAGCCTCACCGGATTGCGAGGGCCCAGCTCAATATCCAACTCCTCAGAAAACCCTTTGGTTCTGTAAACCACCACTGGCCTCAACAGATCGTCCCGGGCGGAAAAAAGCACACCTAAATCCAATCCGCTGATGTAACACCACTCGTAAAAGGCATCCTTAGGAGGTAGTTCCGCAAAGAGCTTTAAGGTGGAGGTGAGAAATCTGTTTTCTGCAGCAGGAATCCTGCTCTTTTCCAAGCGCCTGTTAAGCGCAAAAATCCGCTTCAAAAGCTCTATACCGTCTCTAACAAAGCCTTGGTGCTTTTCAGAAAAAGAGGCAAGGTTAGAAGAGCCAAAGAGGAGCAACGCCCGATCCGCACCGAGCTTAAAGGGGAAAGCCATAAGAACCCGCAAAGACCTCTCAAGCCCCTCAAGAGGAAGTCCCTCTTTCTCCATAAGGCTGGAATCTGAGCTAACGATGTAATCCCAACGCCTTATCACATTGCTTGTAATAAAGTTATCTTCCTCCTCAGAAAAGGGCAAAAAGACGACTCCCCCGCTGACAGAAAAAAAAGAGAGGGGCTGGAAAATCCCCTCTCTTTCAACATAAAGGGCGATCAAATCCGCCTCAGTTACATTGGCCAAAAACTTGGTGCACGACTCAACAAGCTTATTCATTTCAGGTTCTTGAGCATCTTCCGAGCCAGCTTAGCCTCTCGGGATCTCGGATAAAGCCTTATGAGGTTCCTAAGGATGATCTTAGCCCCGCCTGTATCCTTCAGCTGAACAAAAGCCTTGGCCTCTTTAAGCATA